>CAZHFE010000010.1:0-42496 GCA_964532055.1 uncultured Kaistella sp.
CATAAGGAATTCAATGAGGACAAGATTAGTCTTCTTCTATTTCAATATCATCTTGTCTGAAATGACATTTTAATTTAAAAGAAACCGGCTCATCAGAACCTGTATAAAAATCGTCAATCTTCCCTTCCCAAAAGAGTTGCAGTTCATCTTCCGCATTTTTGTCAAAAGAGAGAGAGTTGTCATAAAGGTAGGCATCTTCATCATCAAAGAGATTGACTTCCGTATAGGTTTCTTCTTCAGAATCGTTGATTTCAAAGGTGTTTCCTTCAATTTCGGCGTTATCAATCAGGAAGTCAAAAACATTCAGCGAGAGTTGCGGAAAATTGTAGTGTAAAGAATCATCATCAACATTGTCTAAAGAATCATCTGTTATGATTTCAACTTCCAAAAAATGTTGCTTGTTGCTATAAACCGCTTTGCAGTAGGTGCTTTTGATGTTGTATTTAAGGGTTTCTTCCGGGTGATAGATTTTTAAAATCCCTTTCATTTTTCAAGAAAAAAAGTGTGTTAAATAATTGTAATTAAACTTGTTGAACAAAGATAGAAAATAGATTGAAAGTAGAAAATTTTTTTTATTTTTTTTGTTGATTCCTTACTTAAACAATATCACCGAATCAAAACTTTGTTATAATTTAGCATATTCAAAATTTTCAAAAATGAAAAAAATCATTGGTAAATCACTTTTCACTTTCGCTGTGTTTTTAATGTCTGTTTCCTGCAAAAAATCTGATTCGCCATCAACGAAAGTTACTTCGGCGGAATTGGATTCCATTGCTTCAAATTATTATGAGCAGTATCTGAAATTTTCTCCTTTGGAAGCAACTGCACAAGGTGATTTGCGGTACAATGATCAATTGCCGGTGAATATTGACAAGGATTTTATTTCCCGTGAAATCTCTTTTTATAATTCTGTTTTGGAGCAGTTAAAACAAGTGGATTATAAAAGTTTGAGCGATGAAAAGAAAACCGTTTACGATGTTTTAGATTATACGCTGAAAGACAAAATAGAACTAAGCGTTTATCATCCGGAATATATTCCTTTTTCACAGTTTGACGGACTTCCTCTGCTGTTTCCTTTGTTGGGAAGCGGTGAAGGAATGCAGCCCTTTAAAACCGAAAAAGATTACGAAGACTGGCTGAAAAGAACCGAAAAATTTCCACTTTGGATGGATGCTGCAATTGAAAACTTTCGCAAAGGAATTGCCAAAAATTATGTGCTACCGAAAAAACTCGTCATCAAAATGATTCCGCAAATGAAAGCCGAAGAAATTATAACGACCAACTTCGACAAAAACATTTTCTATGGTCCGGTAAAGAAATTCCCAAAAGATTTCACGGCGGCTCAAAAGGAAAAATTTACGACTTTGTATAAAGAGATGATTACCAAAAATATTATTCCTGTTTATACCAAAATGGGCGATTTTCTAGAAAAAGAATATCTGCCGAAAGCAAGAAATACAGACGGAATAAATGATTTGCCGAAAGGAAAAGAAATTTATTCTTATTACGCAAAAAGTTGGACGACAACCAACAAAACCCCCGAAGAAATCAATAAAATCGGTTTAGAGCAAGTTGCAATGCTTCGCGCCGAAATGGAAAAAGTAAAACAGCAAGTCGGGTTTAGCGGAACGCTGGAAGAATTTATTAACCACGTAAAAAGCGACCCGAAAGCAATGCCGTATAAAACCGATAAACAAGTGATTGATGCATTCAACGGGATTCTGTCGAAAATCACACCGAAACTGAAAACAATGTTTAACATAACACCGAAAACACCGTTTGAAATACGCAGAACAGAAAAATTTCGTGAAGCATCTGCAAGTGCTGAATATTTTCCCGGCGCAGCCGACGGAAAAAGACCTGGAATTTTCTACATTCCGCTTCCGAATCCCGAGAAATTTAACGTAACAACCGGTATGGAATCGCTGTTTCTGCACGAAGCAATTCCCGGTCATCATTATCAGATTTCTCTTCAGCAGGAAAACACGGCTCTTCCGAAATTTATGCGTTTCGGCTGGTTCGGTGCGTATGGTGAAGGTTGGGCGCATTACTGCGAAACGCTCGGTCCGGAATTTGGTTTGTATACCGACCCTTACCAAAAAATGGGTTATTTGAGCGACCAAATGCTGCGTGCGGTTCGGCTCGTTGTAGATACCGGATTGCACACCGGAAAAATGACCCGTGAAGAAGCCGTGAAATATTATTTAGACAACATTTCAGACTCCGAAGAGGGCGCTGTTTCTGCTATCGAGCGTTATATGGCGATTCCGGGACAAGCGTTGAGTTACAAAATCGGGGCACTGAAAATCCGGGAATTGCGAAATCAATATGAAAAACAATTGGGAAGCAAATTCAGTTTAGCAAAATTCCATGACGAGATACTCAATCAAGGATGTCTTCCTTTAGATGTTTTGCAGAGAAAAATGGAACTTTGGGCGAAGAAACAGTAATTCTGATTTATAGAATTTCTGAAATAAAAAAAGCGAAGATTTATTCTTCGCTTTTCTTTTTTACTCCGTGGAAATCTTTCAGATAAAACGGCTCGAAATACGCAATATCTTCAAACTCTTTTTTATTGAATTTTTCTATCGATTTTTTGATTAAGTATTTTGCAGATGGAAAAACACCATCATTAAATTCAGTGTTGGAGTCGGCAAGAATTTCTTGGGCTTTTTTTGCTCCGTCGCCAATAAAGATTATTTTTTTTTCTGAATATTCCGAAAAAGAAGAGCTGTCTAAAATTTTGGCTTCTGTGTCTGAAATCATTTCTCCCGATTTCCCATCGAAAACCGCTGTATAAACTTCCATTCTCCTTGCATCGATTAACGGAATGATGTAATCGTAATCTTTGCTCAGAAATGGCGCTATCATCGTTTCCAAAGAATTAACGGCAATTAAAGGAATTTTTAATCCGTAGCAAAAACCTTTCGCTGAAGCCGCGCCGATTCTCAAACCAGTGTAAGAACCGGGACCTTTTCCGAGAGAAACGGCATCTAAATCTTTTAGCGAAATTTCCGCTCCTTCTAATGCCCACTCTACGAAAGTGTGCAGCGATTCGCTTTGTTTATAATTTTCCGAAACTTCTTCGCAAAGACACAGTAATTCTTCGCCATCGGAAATGGCAACCGAACAGTTTTTAGATGAAGTTTCGAGATGGAGGATTTTCATTTTGTAAAACAGAAATTTTCTAAAAAATCAATTAAAAACCGGATTCTCTTGCTCTAAAACTCGAATAAAGGTTGTGCGTTTAGACAACTCACGCAGTTGCGCAGCACCAACATAAGTACAGGTAGAACGCACTCCGCCTAAAATATCTTTCACCGTTTCGGCAACTTTTCCTTTGTACGGAACTTTTACTGTTTTTCCTTCAGAAGCACGGTATTCTGCAACTCCACCGGAATGTTTATCCATCGCAGTTTGTGAACTCATACCGTAAAACAGTTTGTACTTTTTTCCGTTTTCTTCGGTCATTTCGCCGCCGCTTTCATCATGTCCTGCAAACATTCCGCCCAACATTACAAAATCTGCACCGCCGCCGAAAGCTTTCGCCACATCGCCCGGAATTTTGCAGCCGCCATCGGAAATAATATGTCCACCAAGTCCGTGTGCAGCATCGGCACATTCTATAATCGCCGAAAGTTGCGGATAACCGACACCGGTTTTAATTCTTGTCGTACAGACAGAACCGGGACCAATCCCGACTTTTATGACATCTGCACCTGCCAAAATAAGTTCTTCTACCATTTCGCCGGTTACTACATTTCCTGCGATAATGGTTTTGTCGGGAAAATTTTTTCTGGCTTTGGAAACAAATTCTACGAAATGCTCAGAATAGCCGTTTGCAACATCAATGCAAAGAAACTGTATTTTCGGGTGGCGTTTTATGATTTCCGAGATTTTTTCTTCATCGGCTTCTCCTGTTCCTGTGCTGAGTGCAATGTATTGGTAAAAATCGTCGCTTTTGTTTTTTAGAAAACTGCTCCATTCTTCCACCGAATAATGCTTATGAATGGCGGTAATGATTTTTTCTTCCGCCAAAGCAACTGCCATTTCAAATGTTCCTACCGTATCCATATTCGCTGCGATAATGGGAACTCCGCTCCACTTTTTTCCGGAATTGCGGAAGGTGAAATTTCTTTCTAAATCTACCTGTGAACGAGATTTCAGTGTAGAACGTTTCGGGCGGAACATCACGTCTTTAAAACCCAATTTAATTTCGTTTTCTATGCGCATTTTATTTACTGATTTTTAATTTTACCTCAACCTAAAATGTTTCTTAATTCTTCCAAATATTCATATGCCGTCAAATCGAATTTTACCGGAACAATAGAAATATATCCGTTTGCAAGTGCGGTTTCATCGGCATCTTCGCTTTTGTCCATATTATTGAAATATCCGGAAAGCCAGTAATATTTTTTTCCGTGAGGATTTGTTCTTTCGTCAAAACTTTCTTCCCATTTTGCATCGGCTTGTTTGCAGACTTTGATGCCTTTAATCTGGTTTTCTTTCAGATTCGGAATATTTACATTCAGCACAATTCCTTTAGGTAAAGGATTTTCCAAAACTTTCTTTACGATACTTTGAATATGTTTTTTTGCCTGTGAAAAATCTGCGTCCCAGCTGAAATCCAACAATGAAAAACCAATAGCTTGAAGTCCCTCTACTCCTGCTTCTACAGCGGCACTCATCGTTCCGGAATAGATGACGTTGATGGAAGAATTTGCACCATGGTTAATTCCCGAAACAACAATATCGGGTTTTTTAGGTAGAACTTTATCGAGGGCAAATTTCACACAATCAACGGGAGTTCCGCTCAGTGAATAATCTTTTTGAATACCCTCAAGATTAATTTCTTCGTAAGTCAAGGTGGAGTTAATGGTAATGGCATGTCCTTTTCCGGATTGTGGTGAATTGGGAGCAACTACCACAACATCGCCGATTTCGTTCATAAATTCAACCAATGCTCTGATTCCGGGTGCGGTAATTCCGTCATCATTGGTTGCTAATATCAAGGGTTTTTGCATATCTGCCGATAATTTTCAACAAAGTTAAAGAAAATTATTTCTATGAGCACCCGCAATCTTTGTCGCAATCTTTTCTTTTTGAACCGAATTTTTTCGGAGCAAAATTCTTCCTGATAATCCTAAAAATAGAATAACATGCAAAAGCGAAAACCAATGCGAGAATAATATATTGTATGGTAAGTGAATCCATTTTAATGACGAATTACGAAGTGGAAATTACGAAAATTCAAAAGTTGAGTGCCGAAACTCTTTAATCATTTAATTTTTCCAAAGTTACTAAACTTCCTGCTTCCATCTTCCCACTTATTTAAAAATCTGATACACAAAAAGCGAAGCAAAATACGCTAAACCTGTCATTGCTAAAGTTTGCAGAAATGCCCATTTCCAAGATTTTGTTTCGCGCACAACGACTGCAATCGTAGAGATGCACTGCATTGCAAATGCGTAAAAAATCATTACAGAAAGTCCGGTTGCAAAACTGAAAACTTTTGTTCCGTCGGGTTTTGTGTCGCGGCGCATTTTCTCGATTACTTTTTCTTCGGGAGCATCGTCATCTAAACGATATAGTGTTGACATTGTTCCCACGAAAACTTCACGTGCGGCAAAACTCGTCAAAATACTTACTCCCATTTTCCAATCATAACCGAGCGGTTCAATTGAGGGTTCCATTGCTTTTCCCATTTTGGCGAGATAAGAATGGTCAAGTTCCACATCGGTTGAAACAAATTTTTGCGAATCCGAAGACGGACCGAAATAACTGAACACCCAAATAATAATGCTTACTACAAAAATTATTTTCCCAGCTCCCGTAATAAAACCCCAAACTTTTTCCAGCATTAGTTTGAAATCATAAACGAAAAGCGGCATTTTGTAAGTCGGCAAATCCATGACTAAAAATGTTTTTCCTTTGTTGGCAATGATTTTTTTTAGGACAAATGATGCCAAAAGTGCTGTTGCAAATCCTAGAAAATACATCGCCAAAAGTGCAACTGCTTTATAACTAATTCCGAAAAAATAATAATCAGGAATAATCAATCCGATGATGATGCTGTAAACGGGAAGTCGTGCAGAACACGTCATAAAAGGCGTTACCAAAATCGTAATCAACCGTTCTTTTACATTTTCTATATTTCTGGTTGACATGATTGCAGGAATTGCACACGCGGTTCCGGAAACGAGAGGAACAATACTTTTTCCGTTTAGTCCGAATGGTCTCAATAATCTGTCCATGAGGAAAACAACTCGCGCCATATAACCGGAATCTTCGAGCAGATAAAGGAAATACAGCAAAATCCCGATTTGCGGAGCGAAAATCACAATTCCGCCGATTCCGGGAATGATACCTTTGGAAATGAGAGAATTGATTGGTCCTTCCGGAAGATGTTCCGCCGTGAAATTTGAAAGCCAGATTGTTCCGCTGTCAATCCAATCCATAGGATAAGCTGCTAAATAAAAAACCATTTGGAAAATGAAAAGCAGCACCAAAACGAAAATGAAATATCCCCAGAATTTATGAACGAGGATTTTGTCTAATTTTTCGGTTAATAATTCTTTGAACTGCGGTTTTTTGGAAATGGTTTCGCCGATGATTTTATCAATGTTTTGATATCGTCTTACGGTTTCCTGTGCCTGTAATCTTTTGGGCAATAAACATTTAATATCGTTTTCTTGGAGTTGTTCATTCAGAGATTCCACTTTTCCGAGATAAGTGTCGGAAGAAAGCAAAGTCCAGACTTTATACGGGTTGGTTTCCGTAGTGCTTTGCAGAATTTTATCAATGATATTTTTCTGTTCTTTAGGAATTTCAAAACTGATGTTTGCAGGTGTTTTAAAATTGTTTTGAAAGATTTCTTTTTTCAAATCTTCAATTCCGAAGTTTGTTTTGGCGTTGGTTGCCACAATTTTGGTTCCGAGCTGTTCTTCCAACCGCTGAACATCAATGCTGATTCCTCTTCTTTCAGCTTGGTCAATCTGATTCAAAACAACAAGAACCGGAATTCCCAAATCCTGAATCTGCCGAAAAAGCAGCAAACCGCGTTTAATGCTCAATGCTTCCAGAATATAAACCACTCCGGAATAATTTTGGCTTTCGTCGATAAGGTATTTCGAGAAAATGGCTTCGTCTTCAGAACCGGCATAAATGCTGTAAGAACCGGGTAAATCAACGACTTCAACTTCTTCGTTTTCAAAAATATATGTTCCGGAATGACTTGCAACGGTTACTCCTGCATAGTTTCCTGTTTTCTGCTTTTTGTTGCTTAAACGGTTAAAAATGGTAGATTTCCCGACATTGGGATTTCCTACGAGCAATATTTTTTTATGAGCTGAAGTTTTCTGCATTTTCCGTTTCTGAAATTCCCCGTCAAAAGAGAGAAGAATTTTTAAGTTAAAGTTTCTACTAGGATAAATTCTGCTTCTTCTTGCCGAAGTGCAATTCTGCTTTTTTCTTCACCAAATTCCACATAAAGAGGTCCTGAAAAAGGAGCTTGATACAGAATCCTGAAAACGGTTTCCGGAAGCAGTCCCATTTCCATCACTTTAGCCGGCATTTTGAGGGTTTCATTTTCATAGCCCAAGATTTTCCCGAAAGTATTTTTCGGGAAACAAAACATTTTATTTGAAGTGCCGTTTTTCAATTCTGGTGAATTTGCAGCACAAAGATAATTATTTAAAGCGAATCTAAATAAGCAAAAAACCGAAACAAAAATTTGCTCCGGTTTTTTCAAATATATTAATGAATGTTTTATTTTTTTGTATTCGCGGCAGGAATTTCTATAGGATTATCATTTGCATTAAAGAAATCTTTCACCATTTTTTCCTGTTTGTTTATCATTTCACCGATGGTAAAATCGCTTCCCGGCATTTTCTGCGATGCTATTTCTTTGGTCAACATTGGTCTCATTGAAGCAAACGGATCTTTTTTGTAATCGCTGAATGTTTTTTCGAATTTTTCTCTGGAAACTTCCTGCGGTTTTCCGCCTCCTCCACCGGGACCGAAATTTTCTAAACTTGTGCTTTCGGTGAAGTTTTCTATTTTTTTATTTCCCTTTAGTTCCCATGAATAATTTTTCCCTTCGTCTTCAATTTTCACAATCAATCCCGGTAATCCGTGAAATTTATATGGTCCGTCTTGCAAAGGAATATCTGCTGCAAACCAAGCTGTCCATTTTCTTCCGCCGAAATCCAATGTTGCTTTTTGGGTATTGTATTCGCCGATTTTTTCTTTTTCACCCAAAATTTTCCAGTCAAATTTAGTATCATCAATGTAAGAAATGTTCACAGGAGTAAATCCGCTGGAAATTCTTTCCACATACTGTACTTTCATTCCAGGATATTGCTTAAATATTTTTTCGGAAAACTTCGGCATCGTAATAGAATTGGAAATATCTTTGAAAACACCGGCTTTCTGCATGGCTTCAAATTGTACTTGCAGTGCAGAATCTTGTGCAACCATAGTATAATCTCGGTAAAGAGATTTGTCTTTGGTAATATCTAAAATCATCATCACTTTATCAATTCTTACCGAATCTTTTTTCGGTTTGAAGTTGAGTTCATAGAAAAATCTGTTTGCAGATTGCTGTGCATTTAATGCAAAAAAAACAGTAAGTAAAGCGAGCGTGAAAATTTTTTTCATAATAGAATTTTTAAGATTAGTTTCTCAATATGCGGTTTTGTTACAAAAATCGTGCAGAAAATTTATAAATCCGATTTTTGATTTCGTGAGTTTTCACTTTTGGACTGATTTTATGAATGATGAAAAACTTTTACCACGACTCAATAAAAAAACTCCGCAGAAAGTTTCTGTGGAGTTTGTCTTGTTTTCCCGTTCTGAAATTTGGATTCCATAAGATTAATCATTGAGTTTTAACACCGCCATAAAAGCACTTTGCGGAACTTCAACTCTACCAATTTGCTTCATCTTTTTCTTTCCTTCTTTCTGCTTTTCTAGGAGTTTTCGTTTTCGGGAAATATCACCACCGTAACATTTTGCGGTAACATCTTTTCGCAATGCTTTGATGGTTTCTCTTGCGATCACTTTCGTTCCGAGAGCTGCCTGAACTGCAATATCAAACTGCTGTCTCGGAATCAGCTCGCGGAGTTTTTCACACATTTTTTTACCAATGTGATAAGCGTTGCTGTCGTGAATTAGCGACGAAAGTGCATCTACCATATCGCCGTTAATCAGAATATCCATTTTCACCAACTTTGATGGACGAAAACCAATCGGGTGATAATCAAAACTTGCATATCCTTTTGAAATAGATTTTAAACGGTCGTAAAAATCAAAAACCACTTCTGCTAAAGGCATATTGAAAATCAGTTCAACTCTTTCTGAAGTTAAATAACTTTGGTTGACGATTTCTCCTCTCTTTTCAATACATAAAGTCATTACAGAACCCACAAAATCTGATTTTGTAATAATTGATGCTTTGATAAAAGGTTCTTCTACTCTGTCCATTGTTGTAGGATCCATCATTTCAGACGGATTGTTGATGAGAATAGAAACATCGGGTTCTTTTTTGGAATAACCGTGATATGAAACGTTCGGAACTGTAGTGATGACATTCATATTAAATTCACGGTCAAGACGTTCCTGAACGATTTCCATATGAAGCATTCCCAAAAACCCACATCGAAAACCAAAACCAAGAGCGGCAGAACTTTCTGGCTCGAAAACCAGCGAAGCATCATTTAATCTTAATTTTTCCAAAGAAAACCTCAATTCTTCAAAATCCTCTGAATCAATCGGATAAATCCCAGCAAAAACCATAGGTTTCACCTCTTCAAATCCGTCAATCGGAGCGTCCGCAGGTTTGTCAAAAGAAGTAACCGTATCACCAACTTTTACTTCTCGTGCATCTTTAATCCCAGAAACCAAATAACCAACATCTCCACAACCAATCGTTTTCTTAGGAACTTGTTTCAGTTTCAAAGTCCCAACTTCGTCTGCTCCGTATTCTTTTCCTGTTGCAAAGAATTTTATTTTTTCGTTTTTAGAAATACTTCCATTTACTACTTTAAAATATGCTTCAATCCCACGAAACGGATTATAAACTGAATCGAAAATCAATGCCTGAAGCGGAGCGTTTTCATCTCCGACAGGTGCAGGAATTCTTTCCACAATCTGCTCTAAAAGATGATGAACACCTTCTCCTGTTTTTCCGGAAACTCTCAAAACATCTTCATATTTGCAGCCTATAAGATTCATAATTTCATCAGTAACCTCTTCTGGATTTGCAGATGGTAAATCAATTTTATTCAAAATAGGAATAATTTCCAAGTCGTTTTCCAAAGCTAAATATAAGTTGCTAATTGTCTGCGCCTGAATGCTTTGTGCTGCATCTACAATCAACAAAGCTCCTTCACAAGCAGCAATGGAACGCGAAACTTCATAAGAAAAATCGACGTGTCCCGGTGTATCGATGAGGTTCAGAATATATTTTTCGCCTTTGTATTCATAATCCATTTGGATTGCGTGAGATTTTATGGTAATTCCACGCTCTTTTTCCAAATCCATATCATCAAGTGTTTGCGATTGCAGTTCTCTTTGAGAAACCGTATTGGTATATTCTAAAAGCCGGTCTGCAAGCGTCGATTTTCCGTGATCGATATGTGCGATGATGCAAAAGTTTCGTATGTTTTTCATGTAAAATTTATAGTTTGCAAATTTAATCTTTTTCATTTTAAACAAAAACAACCTCTGTATGCTTTTCTACAGAGGTTGTTTCGTTTGATGAGATGACTTTTTATCGTTGTCTTCTGTTCTGCGGAAACCGTTTGCTATCGTCGTTTTGCTTTTTGTCTATAATTTTATCGCGCATTCTGCCTTCGGTTTGATACATCTTCAATACTTGCTGTGGTTTGATGACTTTCATGAATTTCTGCGAATATGCTTTCCGGTTATCGAGGAGTTGCTGCCCGACTTCAAAACTTTGGTTCAGTTGGCGTTTTGCTTCTTCATCGCTCATGCTTTCATATTTTTCGTTTGGTGCGAATTTGCTTTTGATTTCGTGCTGTTTTTGCTGATATTCAGAATAAATATTTTTGAATTCCTCTTGGCTATCTTTCGGCACATCAAGTTGCGAAACCATCATACTTTCTCTGAATGCTTTCAGTGTTTCTTTTCTTTCATCGGGGTTCATTTTGCGAATGAGTTCTTTGCGTTGTTCGGGACTCATATTTTGCCAATCATATTTTTGGTCTTGTGCAAAAGTATTTTTTCCTAAAAACGTGATGAACAGTATCAATAAAATCTTTTTCATGTATCGGTAGTTATCAGTTATATAAATCGAGGTAAATATCCTGTTCTGCATTTCTGCTTAAATCTGCCATTTCTGCCGAAGTAAAACTTGCAATAATCTGCTCCATTTGCATTTCCGGGTTTTGCCGGATTTCGTTTCGGGAGTTGTTTGCTTGTTTAGTTTCGTTTTTCTGTGTCGTCATCGGTACGGATTCTACAGATTGGCTTTCGTGAACGGATAATTTCTGCTGCGGAGTTTTACTTATAGTTTTAGCAACATTCTTAATGATATTTTTTGCAGGATTTTCTGTTGATGCAATCTCCGCAACTGATGAAGTCGAGGTTTTATTAAAAGGATTCATCAGAAAAGCTAATCCGAAAATTAACGCAATTGCCGCTGCTGCTGCATAAACCCAATTCATTCTTATGATTTTTGCTTGCTGCTTCGGTTGAATTTCTTTTAAAACATTGGTCTGCATTTGTTCAAAAAATCCATCGGGAATATTATAAATATTTTTCCGCTCAGTGTTTTCTATACCAAAATTTTTCATTGTCTTTTATTTTTTTGAAAAATCTATTCGTTGTAATTTTCTTTTATATAATCTTCTACTTTTTGTTTGGCGTAATGATAGTTGGTTTTTAATGTTCCGACCGACATATCAAGGATTTTTGAAATTTCTTCATAAGACAAGTCGTCATAATACCTCATGTTAAACACCAATTTTTGTTTTTCTGGCAAACTTTGAATCGCCTTTTGCAAAAGCATCTGTATTTCTTCTGCTTCATGCGATGCATTTTCAGCGACCAGATTTTGCAGGTAATATGTTGCATCTTCATCTGTTCTCTGCATTTTTTTCAGCTTGTTCAACTGTTGCAGCGCTTCGTTGGTAGCAATTCTGTACAACCATGTGTAAAGCTGACTGTCTTGTTTGAACTGGTGGAAGTTCTGATACGCTTTGATAAAAGTATCTTGCAAAACATCTTGCGCCAAATCATGATCTACAATTAATCTGCGGATATGCCAATACAACCTGCTTTGGTAAGCATCCATCATCAATCGGACTCCTTTTTCGCGGGATTGTTTAGCCGACATCAACGCGATAATTTCTTCTTCCTTAATCTTCATTAGAGATGCTTCGTTGTTTTGATGGTAAAATTAATTAAAAGTTAAATAATTTTGTGAATCAATATTCAGTCCAATGTAAAAATAAATTATCTTTGTTTATTGTTTTTTCAATGAAGATTGTCATCATCGGTTCCGGAAACATCGGCTATCATTTGGCTAAAGCGCTGCATCAAAAAAAAATTGAGGTTACGCAGATTTTCGGGCGCAATGAAAATGACCTGAAAAAAATTTCCGAAGAATTAAGTATCCCTTTTTCTACAACTGTTTTGGCAGATGCAGATCTATATTTTATCTGTGTGAATGACGACTCGGTCGCAGAAGCTTCTCAGCTCATCAAAAAAGAAAATGCTCTTGTTGCACACACATCTGGCTCTTTGCCGAAAGAAATTTTATCAGGAAATTACCGCAAAGCGAGCTTTTATCCTTTGCAGACTTTTTCTAAATTAAAAGAATTAGATTATTCGAAGATTCCTTTTTTTGTGGAAGCCGAAAACAACACAGACTTTGAAGTACTGAAAAATCTAGCATCGCAAATATCTGAAAATGTGATGAAAAGCGATTATGAAAAACGAAAATATATACACTTAACCGCTGTTTTTGCATGTAATTTTGTGAATCATTTATTTGCAAGAGCCAAAGAAATTTCAGATTCACAGGAAATTCCGTTCGGGTTTTTCCTTCCGCTGATTGACGAAACGGTTTCTAAAATACATCACATAGAACCAAAACTTGCACAAACAGGACCCTCTGTAAGAAACGACCTCAGAATTTTGGAACTTCACGAAAATCTGATTTCAGAACCGGAGCAATTGAAAATCTATAAAACTCTAAACGAATCAATAAGGAAAATGTATGAGCTATCTATCTAAACTGAAAAATATAAAAGCGTTTGTTTTCGATGTGGATGGTGTTTTCACAGACGGAAGCGTTTACTTGTTGCCCGATAACAATATGTGCAGGGTGATGAATGTTTTAGACGGTTATGCGGTGGTAAAAGCCATTAAAAATAATTATAAAATCTGTGTTATCACCGGTGGAGACGATGCAATGGTTAGAAACCGAATCCATTATTTGGGAATCGAAGATTACCATGCGAAAATTGCCAATAAAATGGAAAAGTTTGAAGAATTCAAACAAAAATACAACCTGCAAAACGAAGAAATTCTTACGATGGGAGATGATTTGCCCGATGTTGCCATGATGCTCGTTTCGGGAATTTCTGCATGTCCCGAAAACTCGGTTCCGGAAGTGAAAGCAATTTCAGAGTACATTTCTCCCGTTCAAGGCGGAAAAGGAGCAGTGAGAGATGTGATAGAACAAGTGATGAAAGCACAACAAAACTGGACTATAGACGAAACAAGAAGTGTATGAAAATTTTATTGGCATCTCATTCGCCCCGAAGAAAAGAGCTGCTGCAAAATCTGGGATTCGATTTCCGGGTGGTGTCGGTTGACTGCGACGAAATTTATCCTGATGATTTGGCGGTTGATAAAATTGCGGAATATTTATCCGTCTTAAAATCCGATGCTTATGGAAATCCAGAAAAAGATGAATTGCTAATCACAGCAGATACGATAGTTGCATTTGACGGTGAAATTTTAGGAAAACCCAAAGACGAAAAAGAAGCAATGGAAATGCTGCAAAAACTCTCAGGAAAAACACATCAGGTTTACACAGGAATTACTTTTAGAACTTCAGAAAAAACCATTAGCAAAACAGATGTTGCTCATGTTACTTTCGGTGAACTCAGTGCTTCAGAAGCAGAATATTACATTAAAAATTTCAAACCATTTGACAAAGCCGGAAGCTACGGAATACAAGAATGGCTTGGAATGACAAAAGTGAAAAAAATAGACGGGAGTTTTTATACCATCATGGGATTTCCGACGCATTTGGTTTATTCCGCTTTAAAAGATTTGGAATAACTTAAAATTTCTTTACTTTTACAGAAAATAATAACAATAAAAACCCAATTTGAAAGTTATTTAAAATAATGAAAAAAGTTATATATTTTCTTTTAACAATCGCCGTTTTCAATTCGTGCTCCACACAAAAGAATACCAACCGTTCTACTTTTATGAAAGGTTTTTTTGCCTATTACAACACTTTGTTTAACGGCAAAGACGCGCTGCAAACCGAATTTTCAAATAGAGATAAAGCCCATAAAGATAATTTTTATAATCCATACATTCAGCTTCTGACTTACGATGAGCAACCACTTGGGACAGATTTTAATTCGGGAAGCGGAATTTTCGGAAACGATTCAGGAAGCGGAGGTTTCGGAAACGAATCAAGATCCGCCGCAAACGAAACAAAATCAGGCGCCGGTTTTGGAGGGTCATCTCCAGGGATTCCTGGTGGCAGAAGCAATACGCGGCAAAGTGGAGGCTCTACCGGAAAAACCGGAGCAACCATTCTGGAAATTGCAGAAGCAAAAGCACTGAAAGCTATCGCCAATTATTCCGTGATGAAAGGTGGTGAAGAAAAAAACAAAACAATCTTTGATGCCAATATTATTCTGGCTCAATCACGCCTTTACCGCGGGAAATATCTGGAAGCTTTAGACGGACTGAATTATATTTTTTCTAACATGCGCAAAGACAAAAGAATTGCTCTTGCAAAAATCTATCAAGGATTGGCTTATGATAAAATGGGAGATTATGCACGTGCCGAAGAAGTTTTTGCCGAAGTGAAAAATGATAAGGTTAAAAAGAAATACCAAAAACTACTCAGCGTATATTATTCTGAAATGCTGCTTCACGCCGGAAAAAGAGAACGTGCGGTAGATGAATTGGAAGCCGCTTATGTTCTCAACAAAAACCGGAAAATGCGCAGTAGAATTGCGTTTCTCAAAGGACAAATTTTAGCAAATCTCGGCAGAAATGATGAAGCAAGAGAAAGTTTTGCAGCGGCATACAAAAACGCAAACGATTTTGAATTTGAAGTAAAATCACAAATCGAAATCGCAAAAACCTTTAACGGTAACGGTGATGATTACGAAGGAGCAAAAGCATATTTAGAAAAAATCAGTAAGAAGGGAACTTATGCTTCCCGAAAAAACGAATTCTATTACGCACTCGGTTTAATGGCGAATAAAGCCGGAAAAAAAGAAGACGCACAGCAATTTTTCGCACAGTCTTTAAAAGAAAAAATGTCTGATCCCCAAATTCGCGGACTAGATTATTATGAAATCGGAAAAGGGCATTTCGATAAAAGCGATTACCTTTCAGCAGGAGCGTTTTATGATTCAGCTCTCGCTGTGATGACTCATCAACCAACGAAAATTCTTTTGGAAGAACAAACGAAAAACATCAAGCAGGTTTCTGCAAATTATTTCCTCATCAAAAAAAATGACAGTATTTTGGCTTTAACCAAAATGTCTGAACCGGAACGAATCGCTTATTTCAATAAGATTATTGATGAAATTAAAGTTAAAGAAGCCAAAGAAGAATTAGAAAAGCAAAGAGCAGAAAGAAGCAAAGGTTTTGATATAGGCGATTATTCGTCTAATTCTATTTTCGCAAATACTCCCGGTGGTTTTCAGGATTTTGGCGGAGGTTCAAACAAGGGAGGATTTTACTTTGCGAATTTGGGTACCGTCTCTAAAGGGGAATCAACATTCAAGCAAATCTGGGGAAACCGCTCACTGAATGACAATTGGCGAACTTCGGCAAGAAGTTCTTCTATTGAAGAAATGAAAAACGAAGCGATGGGAATTGCTTCCGCACCCGACCCGAGAAGATTAGAACCAGGTTTCTATATCGAAAAAATCCCGACAAAAAACGAGGATATTTTAGCACTGAAAAAAGCGAGAGATACCGCAAGTTTAGGTTTGGGAAGAATGTACGACGCTTATTTCGGAGATGTTCCTTTGGCAACCAAAACTCTTTACGAATTAATTGATACAAAACCCGAAGAAGAAATAGAACTTCCTGCTTTGTACCAAATTTTTGTAATGAATTACGAAAAAAATTCGGGAGCTGCAGAACGGGCAAAACAAAAAATTCTTACCGATTTTCCATATACTTCTTATGCAGAGTTTGTGAAAAACCCGAAAAACAATTCGTTTACCACTTCAGCTGAAGAAGTTGAACTCGCCTATCAAAAAGCTTTTGAACTCTATACCAACGAAAAGTATGACGAAAGCCGCGGTTTGATTAATGATGCTTTAGAAAAATATCCGAAAGATGCTTTGGTACCGAAGTTTGCATTGCTGAACGCATTCAATGCCGGAAAAACCGCCGGAAAAGAAATCATGATTTTGCAGCTGGAACAAATTGCGCTGAATTATGCCAAAACTCCGGAAGGCGAAAAAGCAAAACAAATGTTGAAATACCTGAAAAGTGAGTTGACTATAGAAAAAACCGATGATGAAGGAAATGTAATCACCGAGCAAAAAACTCCAGCCCCACCGAAAACAGATTCCGGGAAAACAGAAGCTTCTGCACCTATATCCGCACCGTTCAATGCAACCGGACCGGGAATTCCTGGAAGTACAAGTTCGACTGCTGCTTCTGCGGAAGATATGCAGCAAAAAAAATCAAGGTAATCGTTTTTTATTTTTCTAAAAGCATTTTCGTCAGAAAATCTTTTTCACCGTTTCCTCTTGCAGGGGAATATTCTCGTCCGTAAAAGATAATTTGCAAATGCAGTTTGTTCCATACGTTTTCAGGGAAAATGTTTCTTGCATCTTTTTCGGTTTCTACTACATTTTTTCCGGAAGTGAGTTTCCATTTTGTCATTAATCTGTGAATATGTGTATCAACAGGAAATGCCGGAAAACCAAACGCTTGACTCATCACTACACTTGCTGTTTTATGACCCACTCCGGCTAAATTTTCCAATTCTTCAAAAGTTTGCGGAACGATTCCGTTGTGTTTTTCCAAAAGTTGTTCTGCCATTTTTTTCAGGTTTTTCGCTTTGGAATTTGCCAATCCGATTTCTTTAATTAATTCTTTGATTTCTTCCACGCTGAGTTTTGTCATTTTCTGTGGAGTATCGGCAACAGCAAACAGAAAAGGCGTTACCTGATTCACTTTTTTATCGGTGGTTTGTGCAGAAAGAGCAACTGCAACCATTAATGTATAGGGATCTTTGTGGTCAAGAGGAATCGGAGTTTCGGGATAAAGTTTTTCCAATTCTTTGATGATGATTTCGGCTCTTTGTTTTTTGGTCATTTTAACATTAAATTTGAACAAAAATAATCATTATGTTCAAAATCGGCGACAAACTCCCAAAATTTGAATTGCAAAACCAAGATGGAAAAACCATTAAATCTTCTGAACTAAAAGGAGAAAAAATCATTATTTTCTTTTATCCGAAAGCTAATACGCCAACTTGTACCGTAGAAGCATGTAATCTGAATGATAATATTTCGTTGTTGAAAAAACAAGGTTTTCAACTTTTGGGAATTTCGGCAGATTCAGTGAAAAGACAGAAAACTTTTCACTCCAAATTTGATTTTAAGTATGATTTGCTATCAGATGAAAACCACGAAATCATTGAGCAGTTCGGAGTTTGGCAATTGAAAAAATTTATGGGTAGAGAATATATGGGAATTGTACGCACCACCTTCATTTTCGATGAAAACGGAATCTGCACACGAGTAATTTCCGATGTAAAATCAAAAATCGCAACAGAACAAATTTTGGAATAATTTTTTTCTCGAAAGGGTTATTTGTTAATTCGTTTTCTTCGCTTTAATCATTGTTTCCAGCATATCCCACATTTCCTGCGGAATCGCTTCTAGCATATTAAACTCTCCCGCTCCTTGCAGCCATTCTCCGCCGTCAATCGTTACAACTTCTCCGTTGATATACGCTGAAAAATCTGAAACCAAATACGCGGCGAGATTTGCTAATTCCTGATGTTCGCCAACTCTGCGCAGCGGAACTTTTTTCCGCATATCGAATTTTTCTGCCAAATCTCCCGGCAATAATCTTTCCCATGCTCCTTTCGTCGGGAAAGGACCGGGAGCAATTGCATTGAAACGAATTCCGTATTTTGCCCATTCTACAGCCAAACTCCTTGTCATTGCCAAAACTCCGGCTTTTGCACAAGCTGATGGAACAACATAAGCAGAACCTGTCCATGAATAGGTGGTTACAATATTGAGAACTGTACCAGGAATTTTGTTGTCAATCCAATATTTTCCGAGAGAAAGTGTGCAGTTTTTTGTGCCTTTCAACACAATATCTAAAATGGAATCAAAAGCAGAATGCGTTAATCTTTCCGTTGGCGAAATAAAATTTCCGGCGGCATTATTCAGCAGAATATCAATTTTCCCGAATTCTTTGATGGCGGCTTCTTTCATTGCTTCCACTTCGTCCCAATTACGGACATCGCAGGAAACGCAGAGGGTTTTTCCTCCGGTTTGTTCTTCTAATTCTTTGGCGGTATTTTGCAGTTTTTCTATATTTCGGGAAGTGATAACTACTTTTGCACCGAGTTCCAAAAAATATTTGGTCATTGCTTTTCCCAATCCGCTTCCGCCTCCTGTTACAATGGCTACTTTATCTTTTAATGCGTCTTCGCGAAGCATTGGCTGTGTATAAGCATTCATAAATTTAGATTTGTTGTAAAAGTACTTATTTCTGAAAATAATACTTTAATTTTAACCCATAAAAAACATGCTTTAAATAACATAAGCCGGTCAAAAAATTTTTCCATTATGAAATTTCATAAAATATTTTTTCTTTTTACAGCTTTGCAATCCTCTTTATTTTTTTATTCACAGGAAATGAAAAACTTTACCAAGTACGCAAATCCGCTCATCGGAACAGAAAAAATGGGGCATACTTTTCCGGGAGCAACCGTTCCTTTCGGAGCAGTTCAATTAAGTCCGGAAACCGACACGCTCTCTTATGAACTCAACGGAAAATATAATCCCGATGTTTATAAATATTGCGCAGGATATCGATACGAAGATAAAACCATTGTCGGGTTTTCTCATACACATTTCAGCGGAACGGGACATTCTGATTTGGGAGATTTTCTGGTAATGCCGACCGTTGGGAAATTGCAGCTCAATCCCGGAACAACTCAAAATCCCGAAAGCGGTTTTCGTTCTCGGTTTTCTCATCAGAATGAAAAAGCAGATCCGGGTTATTATAAAGTAAAGCTCGATGATTACAATGTTTTAGCAGAATTTACCGCAACAACACGGGTTGGTTTTCATCAATATACTTTTCCGAAATCTCGGGATTCACATATTATCTTAGATTTGATGTCGGGAATTTATAATTATGACGACAAAAATATCTGGACATACATTCGTGTTGTGAACGACCGTTTGATTACAGGTTATCGGCAAACCAACGGTTGGGCAAGAACCAGAACCGTATTTTTCGCCATGGAATTTTCGAAGCCGTTTAAATCTTACGGACAGAAAAATTTTGAGGAAAAACAACCATATCGCGGCTTTTGGCGAAAATGGAATCAGCAGGAAAATTTCCCTGAAATTGCCGGAAAGAAAATCAGAATGCACTTCGATTTCGATACTGCCGAAAACGAAAAAATTCAGATAAAATTTGCGGTTTCGCCCGTAAGTCAAGAAAATGCATTGGCAAATCTGAAAGCCGAAACTCCGGATTGGGATTTTAATAAAATTAAAAATCTCGCTCAGGAAAGCTGGAATAAAGAACTCAACAAAATACAGATTGAAGCACCTGAAAAAGACATGATTAATTTCTATACCGCAATGTATCATGCTTTTGTCAATCCGACTGTTTATATGGATAGAAATAATGAATACAAAGGTCTTGACCAAAACATTCACAAAACAGAAAATTTCACCAATTACACTACATTTTCACTTTGGGACACTTATCGTGCGCTACACCCGTTTTTTAATATTATTCAGCCGAAACGCAATGACGATATGGTGAAATCAATGATGGCGCATTACAACCAATTCAGTTTGAAAATGCTTCCGGTTTGGTCGCATTACGCAAATGAAAACTGGTGTATGAGTGGTTATCACAGCGTTTCCGTAGTTGCAGATGCAATTATTAAAGGAAACTATTCCGGAAATCACTATGAGGCACTCAATGCTTGTATCGAAACTTCAAACAAAAGAAAATATGAGGGAATAGGTGATTATATCGACAAAGGTTACATTCCTGCCGAGAAGAACGGAACTTCGGTTTCCAACACTTTAGAATATGCTTATGATGATTGGGCAATTGCACAACTCGCTAAGAAACTAGGAAAAACTGATGTTTACAACGAATATATGAAGCGCAGCGAAAACTGGAAAAATGTTTTTGATGCTTCTATTGGTTTTATGCGTCCGAGATTAGAAAACGGAACTTTCAAAAAAGAATTTGATTTGCTGGAAACTCATGGACAAGGTTTTATCGAGGGAAATTCATGGAATTTCAGTTTTTTCGTTCCTCACAATCCGGAAGAACTAATGAAAATGATGGGCGGAAAAAAGAAATTCACAGAAAAATTAGATGAGCTTTTCACGATGCATCTTCCGGATAAATTTTTCGCAGATACCGAAGATATTACAAGAGAGGGAATTATCGGTGGTTACGTTCATGGCAATGAGCCGGCTCATCATGTTGCTTATCTCTACAATTTTGCAGGGTATCCGTGGAAAACCCAACGGCAAATCCGCAAAATTCTGGAAATGCAGTATAAACCAACTCCCGATGGTTTAGGCGGAAATGATGATTGCGGACAAATGAGCGCGTGGTATATTTTCAGCAGTTTGGGATTTTATCCCATTGCTCCCGGTTCTGATGAATATTCCATTGGAAGTCCGCTGATTCAAAAAGCAATCTTAAACCTGGAAAACGGAAAAATTTTTGAAATTAAATCCCAAAACCAGTCCGAAAAAAATGTGTATGTGGAAAAAATAGAGCTAAACGGAAAGGAAATCAAAAACTTTACATTGAAACATTCGGAGATTATGAACGGCGGAAAATTGGTGTTTTATATGAGTAATCAACCAAATAAATAATAAAAAAAGGGTTCACAAAATTTTTCTGAACCCCTAATTTTTATTTTATCTCCACACAACCCACTCTACCTCCTGCATTTCCGGTTGGTTGTGTTTTAAAATCATCTGCACTTGCATGAATGATAATTGATTTTCCGATGATGTTTTTACTTTCGTCTTTGCAACCGAGACACCATTTATCGGTTTTAAAAACCAATACTGCTTCTCCGCTTCCATCGGTTTCCAGATTCCCTATATCTCCTGCATGAAAATGTTCGGAATCCCATTTCCCGTGATGACTATTTGATGGATTCCAATGTCCACCTGCAGAACTCGCGTCGGTTGCATAGCAATGTCCTTTTTCGTGAATATGGATTGCGTGAAGTCCGGGAGAAAGTTGATAGGCATTCACTTCCATCGTTACGTTTTTCCCCGATTGGGTAAGTTTTACAGTTCCCTGCGTTTCGGTTCCGCTTTTGGGATATATTCTGTAAGTTTTTGTTGTTGAGCAAGATACAGCAAAAATTGCGCTGCATACAAGCAAAGAAAGTGTTGTGGTTTTCATATCAATATTTTTATGGGTTAAAATGATTATATAAAGTTAATAATTGTTTCAATTTCAGATAAAACGGTTTGGTGTTGATTAATTACCCTTCAGTTAAAAATATTTCCTTCAAAAATTATTCCGCAATACCTTTGAAAAATAAAAATTTAAGGGTATGAACAATCGTATTATCAACAAAGTCATCATCTTTTCACTTCTTGTTTACTGTGTTTTTCTGAATGCACAAATCACCATTTCGGGAAAAGTGAATTTTAAGAACAAAGGAATAAAAGATATTTCCGTTACGCTAAAAGACACTTATGACGGTGCAACAACCGATGAAATGGGAAATTATTCTTTTCAAACTTCCGAAAAAGGAAATCATATCATCGTTTTTTCCAATCCGAAATATGTCGAAGTTGAAAAACCGATTTTCATCGAAAATGAAAATATCATCATCAATTCAGATTTAAAGGAGCAGATTTCAGAAATTGATGCCGTCGTTATTTCTGCAGGTTCTATAGAAGCGAGCGACAGAAAAAGAGCAACCGTTTTGCTCACGCCGATTGATATTTACACTACTGCTGGTTCAAATGCAGAAATTTCTTCCGCACTCACTTTTCTTCCAGGTGTTCAAAAAGTAGGAGAAAGCGAAGGTGTTTTCGTACGTGGAGGAACAGGAAACGAAACCAAAATTTTTATGGACGGGAGTTTAATCAACAATTATTTCACCAACTCTGTTCCGGGAATTGCAGGTAGAGACCGTTTCAATACATCTTTGTTTAAAGGGAATATCTTTTCCAGCGGTGGTTATTCCGCACTTTACGGACAAGCTCTTTCCGGAGTTCTGATTTTGGAAAGTATCGATTTACCCGATACCACTTCTTACGATTTCGGAGTTTCACCGATTTTTATCAGCGGAAGTTATCAGAAATTGTCAGGAAACAAAACCTATTCTTTCGGTACGAGTTTAAGTTATTTCAATCTCGGTTTGGTGCAGAAAATTTTCACTTACAACACCGATTTCAGTAAACCCGCAAGTGGTTTCGGCGGAGATGCAAATTTCAGAATTAAAACAAAATCCGGCGGAATGTTCAAATACTACGGGAATTTTTATGCCAATTCTGTGGCGGTAAAATCTGAAAGTTTAGAACCGAATATCGACCAAAATAAAGTAAATTTGAAATCTGCCAATATGTATAATAATCTTTCTTTCAGGCAAAAATTCGGGCGATACCTTTTGAATGTGGGAACTTCTTATTCCTTTAATGATGCGGAACTGAATTTTTTTACGCTGAAAAACGATACTGAAACTCCGCAAATGAACTTTAACAACAAAGATCAGTATTTCAATTTCAAAACGGTATTGGAAAGAAAAATCAATAAAATAAGTGCAATACGAAGCGGGATAGAATTGAATAATGTTTACGAAACCAATAACTTCGGTAGAACTCATAACGATTTGATTTCTTCGGTTTTTGCAGAAACAGATTTGGGTTTTAGTAATCATTTTTCAGCGAAAATTGGTTTGCGTGCAGAAAATTCAACCTACCTTAATAAAACTAATTTTGCACCCAGATTTGCTTTAGCATATCGGCTTTCAAAAGAATGGACGACTTCTTTGGCTTATGGAATTTTTTACCAAAATCCGGAAAGCAAATACTTGAACGGTAATTTTCCGCTCTCGTTTCAAAAAGCAGAACATTATATTTTACAGGTACAGAAATCTTCTGACGGAAGAAGTTTACGTATGGAAGCGTTTTACAAAAAATATGATAAACTCATCAAAACCATGGGAAATCAATATTTTCAAACCGCAACAGACAACAACGGAAACGGTTTTGCAAAAGGGGCAGAAATTTTCTGGCGCGATAAAAAAACTTTTAAAAACATCGATTATTGGGTTTCTTATTCCTACCTCGATACGAAACGTGATTTTATGAATTATCCGATAACTTTAACCCCAAGTTTTGCAGCAGAACATACAATTTCTGTTGTAGCGAAAAAGTTTGTGGAAAAATGGAAAACCGGCTTCAATCTTTCATATACTTTTGCTTCGGGAAGACCTTATTACGACATCATAACCGATAACGCTAATCAAAACATCATTCGCCACGAAGGAACTTTGAAAGATTATAACGGACTGAATTTCAGTGTGAATTATCTCCCGAATCTGGGCAAAAAAGATTCAAAAGCGTTTACGGTTTTGGTTTTAAGCATATCAAATGTTTTGGGAAATAAGAATATTTACGGCTATAATTTTTCTAATGACGGATTGCGAAGTTCCGCAGTTCTTCCGCCTGTGAATACGTTTGTTTTTGTGGGAGCATTCATCAGTTTCGGTGTGGATAAAACGAATAATGCGATTAATAATAACCTTTAGTGTACAGTTGCAGAGGGTGCAATTGATACAATTGTTGCAGCGGTTGGGAAAATGCTGAAAGCCGATAGCTGAATGCTTAAAGTATAAATTACCATTCAGAAACAAAAAACTGCCTTTCGGAAAAAAATGATTTGAAAAAGGGAGTTTTTAAAATACCTTTGACTCATCAAAAAAGAAAATAACAATCAAAAATTTTAATATTATGAAAAACGCAATTATCGCAATTCTTTTGTTCATCGGGACAAATTCATTTGCACAAACCGCTTACGAAAAAGCAATGACCGAAAAAATCGCACAGGTTGAACAGCACAAAACTCCGGACGAATTTACAGCATTGGCAAACGATTTCAAAAGAATCGGCGACAAAGAAAAAACACAATGGCTTCCTTATTATTACGCCGCTTTTGCAACAATACAAAAAGGAAGATTGGCGATGCAGCAAGGAAAAACCGCAGAACTTGACCCGATTGCAGATGAAGCTCAAAAATTTTTAGACACTTCTGTGGAATTAAATAAAGACAACGCTGAAAATCTCATTCTACAGAAAATGATTCACGGGCTGAAAATGATGGTCAACCCGCAGCAAAGATTTATGAGCGAAGGAATGTTGGCTGCAGAAGCACTGTCAAAAGCCGAAAAACTCGATGCCGGAAATCCGAGAATTTCTTTGATGAAAGCCGAAGACACTTATTTCACTCCGGAACAATTCGGCGGAAGCAAAACCAAAGGATTGGAACTGTTTCAGAAATCTTTAGACCAATTTAAAGCATACCAAACAAAATCTTCACTCGACCCAAATTGGGGGAAATCAGAAGCGGAATATTTTATCGCAAATAAACCGTAATTTTAACGACTGAAAGCAGCGAACAGACATATAAAATATAAATTAAATGATAAGCACCGTCATCATAGAAGATGAAAAACCTTCCGCAAGAAAATTAGAAAGATTATTGAGTTTATTTCCTGATTTAGAATTGGTTACAACGCTTAATTCTGTGGAAGAAGGAGTTGAGTGGTTTCAGAAAAACCCACAACCAGATTTGATTTTTTCTGACATTGTTTTAGGTGACGGTTTGTCGTTTGATATTTTTGAGAAACAACCTGTAAAAAGTTTCATTATTTATACAACGGCTTTTGATCAATATACGTTGAGAGCATTTAAACTCAACTCTATCGACTATCTTCTGAAACCTATTGTGGAAGAAGATTTGCAAAAAGCAATAGAAAAATACAAAAGTTTTTTGCCCGAAGAAAAACCCGAAAATATTTCGGAAATAAAATCTTTGATCAAAGAAGAAAAGCAAAAACTTTCGCGGGTTTTGGTAAAAATAGGATATAATCTGAAAATTGTACAAATCAATGATATTTCCTGCTTTTTCAGCGAAAATAAAATTGTTTATCTGCAAACCAAAGAACGCTCTTTCCCGACAGATTTTACCTTAGACGAATTAGAAAATGTTTTGGAAGAGTCTAAATTTTTTCGGGTAAACCGGCAGTTTATCATCAACTCAGATTTTATAAAAAACATTCATACTTCCCCGAATTACAAAGTAGAACTCACGTTTCAACCGGAAGAAGAAATCACGGTAAGCCGCGACAGAGTTAGGGATTTTAAAGATTGGTTAGCAAGATGATTTTCAAAAAACAACATCTACAATAATCCCTTTTTTCGTGCTTTTTCTAAAAGTTCGATGCGGTTATGTGCCTGTAATTTTCGGTAGATATTTTCGATATGGCGTTTTACGGTAAATGGTGAAATGAAAAGATTCTCTGCAATTTCTTTGTTGGAAAGTCCCTGCGAAATCTGCTCCAAAATTCCGGTTTCTCTTGCGGAAAGTTCAATTTTATCACCTGTATTTTCCGGTTTTGGAGCAATAGGATTTTTGAGAAAATTTAGTGCTTTTATCGCAATAGACGGTGACATTACAGCTCCTCCGTTCAATGTGTCGGTAATAGTTTCGTAGATTTTTGCAGCTTTGGTTTCTTTTAAAATGTAACTGTCTGCACCAGCTTTTATTGCATCAAAAATATAGTTATCATCATCAAAAACGGTTATCATCACGATTTTAATTTGTGGGTATTTCCGCTTGATGATTTCCGTCGCTTCAATGCCGTTCATTACAGACATTTCAATATCCATCATGATCAAATCTACCGAATGATTTTTTTCCAAAATCTGCAAAGCTTCTTGTCCGTTTTGGGCAATGTCTTTAACAACAATATCAGAAAATTCCGAAAGCTTTTCTTCCAATGCTTTTCTTGCAAAAATATTGTCTTCCGTGATGAGTATTTTTATCATTTCGTCAGATTTTCACGTTGATTTCGTATTTCGTTCCGTTTCCTTCAGAAGTTTCAATATTTACTTTTCCACCGAGTTCCGAAATACGATTTTGGATATTGGTTAATCCGAAAGATTTGTTTTTTGCTTTTGCCAAATCAAAGCCGATTCCGTCGTCAGAAATTTGCAAAAACAAAACTTCGTCTAATTGTTTTACACTGATTTTGATTTCGTTGGCTTTGGAGTATTTCATCGCATTATTAATGATTTCCTGCGTTACTCTGAACAAATTAACGGCTTGTTTGCTGCCCAGTCGAAAATTATCTTTCGCATCAAAATCAAACCGGAATTTCATATTTTCTTTGGCTTCTCCTGCATTTTGAATCAGGTTGAGCAATTTCGATTTTAAATCCTGCAAATGAATTTCGTTGGAGTTCAAAACCCACAAAACGCTTTTGAGTTCTGCAATGGAATTTTCAGAAAAATCTGAAAGCGTATTGATTTTGCTGTTGATTTTATCATCTAATTTTGAGGAAGATGATTTTATTCCGTCTAAAATAGAGCTGATAAAAGTAAGTTTCGAACCAATACTATCGTGCAAATCGCGGGAAATTTCGAGGCGTTGTGCTTGCATTTTTACATTGGTTTGCTGCTGCAAAAGTTCATTTTCTAAAGCGAGTTGTTTTTGTTTCAGTTTCGATTTTATACTGTAATTTCTGAAAATTCCCAAACCGATTAAAATCGCGCTTCCCAAAAGAATCAGCCAGATGTTTTTTTGTTTGGAAGAGAGTTCTTTTTTCGTGAGTTCCAATTTGGTTTTGGTAAGGTCTTTTTCCTTTTTTTCGGTATCGTATTTTATCTGTAAATCCGAAAATTGTTTGGTGCTTTCGGTGTTGATGAATTTGTCTTTTACCTCTGCAAATTTCTGATACCATTCAAATGCTTTTTTGTAATCCCCACTTTCCGAAGCCGAAAAAGCCAGTGTTTCATAAGCCATTACAATAATTTCTTTGGCGTCCATTTCTTCGGCAAGTTTCAGTCCGCGCAAAGTATATTCTTCCGACTGCGGATAATTTTTCATTTCGCGGTGCAGATTCCCGATGTTGTTGAGTGTTGCTGCAGTTGTCCATTTATCATTGATTTCTTCAGAAATTTCCAATGCTTTTTTGTTATGCTCCAAAGAAAGATTGTACTTTTTCTGAAGTTTGTAAACGATGGCAAGATTGCTTTCCGCCATTGCAATACCTTCTTTATTTCCTGATTTTTTGTATAAACCGAGTGCGTTTTGGTAAACTTCAGTGGCTTTGTCGAATTTTTCTTGCTGTTCGTAGATTATTCCGATGTTGTTGTAGCAATCGGCGGTTAGTATTTCGTCTTTTATGATTTCAGACGTTTTCAGGGCTTTGTTATAGAAATCAAGGGCTTTGTCAAACTGTTTCCAGCTCCCATAAAGCGTCCCAATATTTTTCTGAATATACGCGGTGTTTTTTTGGTCTTTCACCGATTCGGCAAGAGAAAGTGCTTTGTTGTAATACTGAATTGATTTTGGGTTGTCGCCCTTATCGGCGTAAATATTTCCGAGATTGGTGTTGGTTCTTATGCTGATTTGCTCGTTGTTTTTCACGGGCGTTTCTGCAATAATTTTTCTAAAAATGGAATCTGCTTTTTCAAAATTTCCCGTTTTGTATTCGTTGATTCCTTTTTCAAGTTGGCTTTTCGCAGAACTGTCTGAATCGGAATTTTTGTTTTCAGAAACTTTGTTACAGGAAAAACAGAAAAACAAGAGTGGCAGAAAAAATAAAAAATAACGCATCATCGGATAAAATTTATAATCCAAATTTACACTATTTTTTCTGAGAAATATAAAGTAATTTTAATCACATGACTGCTTCATCAAGTCGAATTGATGACATAACGAAAGGTAAACCAACATTATTTTTTCATCATCTTCCCCTGATTTAGGATTCGGGAATTTTCCAAAATCTAATAAACGAATATTCTTTTCGGTAGATTTTTTACAGAGATTTTATTGGCGGTGATTTTTATGTAATTCTTTTTTACAATCTGTTATATAATAAACTTATCACTGATGGATTGGTGTTCGTGTACGCTTTTCATCACATCGGCAAAAAGTTCTGCACAAGAAAGTGTTTTTACTTTTTCGGATAATTCCATTTTTACGGGAATCGTGTCGGTTACAATAACTTCAGACATTTTAGAGTTCTGTATATTTTCATAAGCTTTTCCCGAAAGTACACCGTGAGTTGCCATGGCACGAACTGATTTCGCTCCGTTTGCGATAAGAATTTCTGCTGCTTTGCAAAGCGTTCCTGCCGTATCTATCATGTCATCAATCAAGATAACGTTTCTGTCTTTTACATCTCCGATGAGAAACATCTCTTCTACCACGTTGGCTTTTTTTCTTTCTTTGTAGCAGATTACCACTTCTGCACCGAGATGACCGGCGTAATTTTTTGCTCTCTTTGCTCCGCCCATATCCGGAGAAGCGATGGTGAGATTGTCTAAACTTAATTTTTTAATATAATCAACGAAGATTGATGATGCATAAAGATGATCAACCGGAATTTCAAAAAATCCTTGAATTTGGTCTGCATGAAGGTCAATAGTCATAATTCTGGTCGCTCCTGCTGCGGTAAGAAGGTTTGCCACTAGTTTCGCCCCGATTGGTGCTCTTGGTTTGTCTTTTCTGTCTTGTCTTGCCAAACCGTAATACGGAATTACTACGGTAATGCTTTTTGCAGATGCTCTTTTTGAGGCGTCAATCATCAGTAATAATTCTAAGAGATTGTCTGCGGGTGGAAATGTGGAACCTATTAAGAAAACTCTGCCTCCTCTTACCGATTGGTCTAAAACCGGCTCAAACTCGCCGTCGCTGAATTCCTGTACTTTAATTTTCCCTAATTTCTGCCCATAGAAATGAGCAATTTTTTCGGCTAAAGCCCGGCTTGTTCTTGTGCAAAATAAATAGCTTGCCTGATCTGTCATTTTTTCTTTTTTAGAGGTACAAATTTAAAAAAAATAAAACCACCGGAAAATAACTTCAAGTGGTTTTATGTGTTGATTATTTTTCAATAATTTTTATTTACGGGAATGTAACACCGCTGTAGTTATTCACATTTATCTGTGGTAATGTAGAGCGGTATTTCTGATTAATTGCTTTAATAAACTCATTGGCAATCAAGGCATATCCTCTTCCGGTAAGATGAACCCCGTCAAGAGAGAATGTTCCTCCAGTAACGAATGTTGCTGTATATTTTACTCCATCAAACTGGATTCCCGATGCAGATGAAAGTTCTATCATTTTTGCATTGGCATCTACGAAAGCAAGCCCTTTTGCTGTGGCAATATTTTTTAAAGCGGTGTTGTATGCTGCAACAGCAGTTCTGATGCTTGTTAATTCATCTTTTGTTAAAGAAAGATGATCACCTATTGGGTAAGAAGCACCATAAACAAATGTAGATGTATCTGTTGCAGGTAAACCTGTTTGTGCATCAATTCCTAAAACACTCGAAGCTGTAAGAAGAATTAATTCTTCAGATGTTGCTTGTCTTGCCTGTCCGAAAGCATTACCGATATAAGCAGCTTGTGTAGCCGGAACTCCTGATGCTGTTAAAACAGCAGTCAGTTGTGCTGATAAATTGGTCAGTTTGCGGTCAACAATCAGTACAGGATTATTACCCTCATTTACTAAATTAATTCTTGAACCAGCTCCTAAATATGTTAATGCTGCTTTTAACGGCTGATAAAGACCTGTATTCAATGCCTGTGCTTTTGCTGCTGTTAATGGAATTGCGTTATACGGAACTCTCGTAAAGAAAGGAATCGAAGTAACATTCGGTATATTTGCAATTACTCCTTTTGCTCCATTTGTAGTTAAAGCAGTAACGTAACCATTAATTACCGAAGCATAAACCGTAGGATCTGTAATATCATTTGAGCCGTAAGTAGTCGGATCCATATTTCCTGTTCGATCAACACCTATTCCGCCGCTGGTTGCATAAGAAAGTACATCATTGTTCCCAATCCAAAGAGAGAAGAATGTAGGGTTTTGACTTAGGGCATCATTAAGCACTGATGCTGTTGCACCTGTTGCAAATCTCACATAATAAGGATTTGCCAATCCTGCAGGAAGTCCTGCTGCATTTCCGTAACCTGCAGCTCCCAAATGGAAAGATTTAGCACCGGGAACGCCTAAGTTCTGATAAGGACCGGTTGATGTTATATTGTCTAAAACTGCTGCTGCCGCAGAAGGAACGGGAGCAAGAGCTCCGTTTACAACCTGTAATGTAAGTTTCCCCGGAAATCCCGGCAAATTAGTAAATCCTCCTGTATTATTCGGCATTAAGGGCTGTTTGAAAGCACCACCTCCTGCAAGTTGCATTTGTGCTGCAATCATTGACGGATAAGATTCGTTTTGTCCGTCAATATATAATGCATTATCTCTGTATCCCGCTGTAAGTGAATTTCCCAATGCTACATATTTGGAAAAATCTGCATCGCCATTTGTTACTGTAATGCTTTTTACATCGGTATCAAAATCTGTTTTACAGCTTACGGTAAATAATAATGCCGAAACCGCTATTGTTGAAACTAATATCTTTTTCATAAATTAAATCTTAAAATGCGTTATACGAAAGACCTAAACCAAAGTAATATGCTTTTGCTTTTGCCTGTCCGCTGAAATTATAATAGGTGTTGTTTACATTTCTCGGAGTCTGGAAATTGTATGCTCCCGATAAGTCAATTCCGAAACCTTTCCATTTGTAGCCGATACCGCCGGTAATTACATTTGCTTCAAAAGACGGACTTTCTGCGCTGAAATCTTCATCAGCATAAGGAGATTGGTCATGGTAATAACCCAATCTTCCTGCAAATTTATCAGTGAACATATATTGTGTCCCGAATCTCCAGGTTTGTGTACTCTGCCAGTTTTTAGGAGTAATCAAAACTGTAGGGTCAGATGGATTATTTGTTGCAATAGGTGCATTTTCAAAATCAAGTTTCAGCGCATTATACTGATCCCAACCACTGTAATTGAAATCTCCTGAAACAGACCATTTCGGAGTTACTTTATACGTTACACCAATCGTCCATTCATCTACCAAAGGCAGAACTGCTTTGAAATTGTCTTGTCCGTTTGCATCAAGACCCAATGAAGAATACAAAGCAGAAGAAATATCAAAAGTTGCTTTTCCTTTGTTCGCTTCCATATCAACAGGTGAGCGATAAGCAACGCTTACATCCCATTTTTCGTCAGGTTTGAAATAGAATCCTAAACTGAAACCTTTTCCGGTTGCTTTATCGTCTTTTATATTTAAGGTTCCTCCGAGTTGGGTAACCGATTTCGTCCAATCTACCGTTCCTGTTGCATAGATGAAACTACCGCCGACTGAAGCCCATGGTGCTAGTTTGAAAGAAACCATCGGTTGGAAATAAAGCGCCTTCAGTTCTATTTCTTGTACAATTTCTTTTCCTGCCCAGTTTGTAGGCCATTTAACGGTACTTCCGTAAGGAGTTGTAAAACTGAATCCTAAAGAAATATTATCTAAAACCTTATAAGCGATTGCCGCATAAATAGGAGTTCCCATAGGATTTTCAGTATTAAAGGATTCTAATGTCGTTGGATTCTGATACGTAATATCTGCTTTAATGCCGAATCCTCCTGCGGCGACACTCAGTTTATTCGGAATAAAAGACATTCCCGCCGGATTGAAGAATGCAACACTTGCATCTTCTGCGTGAGCACTTGTGTGAGCCATTGCAAGCTGCTTTACTCCCTGTAGAGAAACCCTGAAACCCCCTGCATAGGAAAAAAAGCCCATCAACAATGCTGTTGAAACAATTATTTTTTTCATAAAACTCATTTATTAATGGGTCAAATATAAAATTATTTTTTTAACAAATGTTAATAATATTATATGATTTGCATAATATTAGCGTAACATATAAAAATTTCTGTAAAAAGCAGGTATTCACAAAGATAAAAGCAGGTATCGTTAAATTATTAAGTCTTCGGTCTATGCAAAATAAATTTATACTAAATTTGCAAGGTTAGTTTAAAAACGTAAAATTAATTATATAGTATATGAGTTGTGGATGCAAAACATCCGGCGATTCTTCCCATTCGTGCGGAACAAAATCCGCCAATGGTTGTGAAAGTGTAGATACCTGCGGAAATAGTTATAAACTGAGTGTTTTCGATTGGCTCTCGAATATCAATAGTCCTGCAAATTCCCAAACAGATTTTGTAGAAGTAAGATTCAAGAACGACCGAAAAATTTTTTATAAAAACGTAAATCATTTACCGCTTCATATCGGGAGCATAGTAACAGTAGAATCAAGTCCGGGACATGATATAGGTGTAGTGAGTCTTACTGGTGAATTGGTAAAAATTCAGATGAAAAAGAAACATTTTTCTGAAGAAAACCCATTGAAAATTTACCGTTTAGCAAACCAAAAAGACATAGAAGTTTGGCAACAGTCAAGAGCCAAAGAAGAATCCCTAAAAATTCAGGCAAGAAAAATTGCATATGCACTGAATCTTCAAATGAAAATCACCGATTTGGAATTTCAGGGGGACGGAACAAAAGTAACCTTTTATTATACTTCTGAAAGTCGAGTAGATTTCCGGCAGTTGATTAAAGAATATGCTGCGGTTTTCCGTACAAAGATTGATATGAAGCAAATCGGTTTTCGTCAGGAAACGGCAAAAGTAGGAGGAATCGGTTCCTGCGGAAGAGAATTGTGCTGCTCAACCTGGCTCACAGATTTTCGCTCGGTAAATACCAATGCAGCCCGTTATCAGCAATTAAGTATTAATCCCCAAAAACTCGCAGGACAATGCGGAAAACTTAAATGCTGCCTGAATTACGAACTCGACAGTTATCTTGATGCGTTAAGTGATTTCCCATATTCGTCAACAATACTCGATACCGAAAAAGGAAAAGCTTTCTGCATCAAAATAGATGTTTTCAAAAAAAGAATGTGGTTTGCTTATGTAGAGCGTTCTATGGCGTGGTACGATTTAGATGTGCAGGAAGTGAAAAAACTCATAGCACAAAATAAAAGAGGCGAAAAAATTCCGGCTTTGGAAGAACTCAAAACAAACGATATTCCGGTGAAATCGGTTGACCTTATTCAGGAAAATAATGTGGATAGATTTGAAAGAAGAAACCGAAATCAAGGTAAAAATCAGAACAGAAAAAGGACAAACAATTATCCTAAAGCAGAGAGCAGAAGCAATGATAACTCTGGAGAAAGAAAAGAAAACTCCACTGAAAGTAATCAGCAACAAAACTCCAAACCTCAAAACCAGCAGAAAAAATTTAAAAAGAAAAATCCGCCAAAACGTGATAACAATGCGTAATATCGGGATACTGTTTTTCGTTACGTTTATACTTTCGGGGTGCGAAAACGCTTCGGAAAAAGTATATATGAAATCCCTTAACGGAACGTGGCATAAAAAGCAGGAACAGAAATTTGATTTTAAAATTGAAGACGCTCAAAATCCAAAAAATATTATATTTGTTGTAAGAAACAATAATGATTATCCCTACAGCAATATTCGTTTTATTGTAAATTTCACCGACCTTAAAACGAAAAAGAAAAGCACCGATACGCTGAATTATGTTTTGGCAAAACCAAACGGAGAATGGATTGGCAAAGGTTTCGGCGATACAAAGGAAACCCTTTTTCAATATAAATTGAATGAGAAATTCCCGCAGAATGGAGATTATTCCATCGGGATTATTCAGGCAATGAGAAAAGACACGCTGAAAGGAATAGAAGATATTGGCATAAAAATAGAAACGGTAAAACCGTAATCATCTATGGAAAACAAACAAAATACAGGAGGCGGCAAAACCTTTCCGCTCCCCCCTAAAAAGGTCAAAAGATACGGCTGGAAAAAATGGGTCAAATTCATCTGGTTTGGTTTAATCGCTTTGGTTGTAGGTGTTTCTGCGTTGTTTTTTGCCGTTTCACAGGGTTTTCTCGGTGATATGCCCGATGTAAAAGACCTTGAAAATCCCGATATTTACGTTGCTTCCGAAATTTATTCTTCAGACGGAAAACTTCTCGGAAAATTCGAGAAAGAAAAAACACAGCCCGTTACTTACAAACAATTGCCACCACATTTGATTTATGCACTTCAGGCAAAAGAAGACGAGCGTTTCAAAGAACATTCAGGGATAGATATACAGTCGGTTGCAAGAGCTATTGCTTTCGGCGGAAAACGAGGAGGTGGTTCTACCATTACCCAGCAGTTGGCAAAACTTCTTTTCACTGGAACCGCTTCCCAAAATCGAATTCAAAGAATATTCCAAAAACTTAAAGAATGGTCTGTAGCAGTGAGCTTGGAAAAACGCTATACTAAAGAGGAAATCATTACTTTATATTTCAACAAATTCGATTTTGTAAATAATGCCAATGGAATTGAGATGGCTTCAAGAATCTATTTCAATAAAAATGCGAATCATCTCACCCTTCCCGAAGCAGCGATGTTTGTGGCGATGCTGGAAGCACCAGTAGCCAATAATCCTATGAGAAATCCTGAAAGAGCGAAAAAAAGAAGAGATGTGGTTTTAGACCAAATGCTGAAAACAGGATACCTCGACCAGCAAACCTATCAGAAAGCCATAGAAACTCCGATAACATTGGATTATCATCCGGTAAAATCCATAAACGACGGATATTCTGCTTATTATAAATTTTATCTCAGAAAAGAAATTGACAAATATCTGAAAGATTACGAAAAACAAACCGGAAAATCATTAAACTTATATAAAGACGGATTAAAGATATATGTAACGCTCGATTCTAAAATGCAGACTTATGCAGAAGAAGCCATAAAAGAACATTTGACGGATTTGCAGAGAAGATTTGATGCCGAACAAAGAGGGCGAAAACAAAAGCCATTCTATTACCTTAATGACAAGCAGATTAATTCGGTGATGATAAGTGCCATGAAAAGAACCGGAAGATACAAACAGCTGAAAAACGCCGGAGTTCCCGAAGATTCCATTTTGCTCGATTTTCATAAACCGATTAAAACATCTCGCTTTACATGGAACGGTGAAGAAGAAGTAGAAATGTCACCGTGGGATTCTATCCGTTATCATAAGCAAATCGCTCAAGCCGGATTAATGTCAATGGTTCCCGGAACAGGCGAAATAAAAGCGTGGGTCGGTGGAATCAATTGGCAGCATTTCCAATATGACCATATTAAACAAGGAAAAAGACAAGTAGGATCTACATTCAAACCTTTTGTTTATGCCACTGCAATTATGAAATTAGGAATGACACCTTGTTCCACGGTTTCCAACGCCGCATATAACCACAAAGGTTGGAAAGTTGGAGGAGGAAGAGGCGGAATGCTTACTTTGAGAGACGCTTTAGCACATTCTCAGAACCCCGTTGCAGCACGATTGATAGAAATGACAGGAGTAGATGCTGTGATTCAAACCGCAAGAGATTTGGGTGTTACCGAAAATATCGAAAGAAACAATACAATCGCTTTAGGTTCCGGAGACATTACCATTTATGAAATGTTGGGAGCATATTCTACTTTCGCCAATTACGGAAATTACATAAAACCCGAAATGATTTGGCGTATAGAAGATGCAAACGGACGTGTCATCAAAGAAGTGAAAACCGAAACCAAAGAAGTGATGAACGAATTGTACGCCTATACCATGATTGACTTAATGAGAGGCGTTGCTGCTTACGGAACCGCATCGGGTGAATTGGGAAGAAAAGGAATTTCAAAAGCGGTAGAAATCGCAGGAAAAACAGGAACGACACAGAACAATTCAGATGGTTGGTTTATGGGAATCGTACCGAATCTTGCCACCGGAGTTTGGGTCGGCTGGGAAGACAGAGCAACCCACTTCTGGGGAACAGGTGAAGGTCAAGGTGCGAAAATGGCATTACCGATTTGGGCAATTTTCATGAAAAAAGTTTGGGCAGATAAAGAACTGGGAATCACATCCGAAGACAAATTCGTAAAACCTGCAAACTGGACAGGAAGCTGCTCCGATTTGCAAGGACTCGGCGGATATGGTGATGAAGGTGGATTACAAACCATTGACGAAATCAGAAATCCGAAACAAGACGAATTGAATAATACCCAAAAAGCCGTACCGAAAAAAGAAGAAAACGTCAACGAAAAAATCAACTCCGGCGAAGATATTGATTTTAATAAATAACATCAATCTTTACCATTCATAAAATATCCTTTCAAGTCTTTTTTTGGAAGGATATTTTTTTCCGAACTTTGAAAAATGAACTTTGATAAAATCAAGCAGCAGTATCTTGAGATTTTTCCCGGAGATTTTTCAGGAAATCCTATGCAGCGGCAAACTCCCAAAATGTTGTTTGCAAAAATAGATATTGCCGGATTTTCAAATGCCGAACTCATCATTTTTAACGAAAAACTTTCAGAAGAAATCGGTTTGGGAAAAATTGAAAATGAAGAAGATTTAAAATTCATCAACGCAGAACTCATTCCCGAAAATATTAAAACTTACGCCACTGCTTACGCAGGACATCAATTCGGAAATTGGGCAGGACAACTCGGCGACGGACGAGCAATTTTCGCTGGCGAAATAGAAAATAATTCCGGCGAAAAAACCGAAATCCAATGGAAAGGAGCAGGAGCAACTCCCTATTCAAGACATGCCGACGGAAGAGCCGTGTTGCGTTCCTCGCTTCGCGAATATCTGATGAGTGAGGCGATTCATCATTTGCAAATCCCTACAACACGCAGTTTGTCGCTTTCCATAACCGGAGAAAATGTGATGCGCGATATTTTGTATGACGGAAATCCAGCTTTTGAAAAAGGTGCAGTCATCGTAAGAACTGCCGAAAGTTTTTTGCGTTTCGGGCATTTTGAGCTGCTTTCCGCGCAAAATGAAACCTCGACTTTACAGAAACTCGCAGATTTTGCGATTGAAAATTATTTCTCTGAAATCGACAGTAATTCCCCTGAAAAATACGTCGCTTTTTTTGAAGAAGTAGCCAAAAGAACCGCCGATTTAATCGTAGATTGGTACAGAGTGGGTTTTGTACACGGTGTGATGAATACAGACAATATGTCGATTTTGGGTTTAACCATAGATTACGGTCCTTTTTCGATGATTGATGAATACGATTTCAACTTCACGCCGAATACCACAGATTTGCCCGGAAGAAGATACGCATTAGGAAATCAGGCGAAAATTGCACAATGGAATCTTTGGCAATTGGCAAATGCGCTTTTTCCTTTGATTAAAGATAAAGAAAAGTTAGAAACTATTTTGAATGATTTTTCACAATGTTTTTGGAAAAAGCACGATGAAATGATGGCAAAGAAATTCGGGTTTGATGAGGTTTTGCAAGACGATGACGAATTTTTTACACTCGCCCAAAAAATCATGACAGAACTGAAAGCCGACTATACTTTATTCTTTAAAAAAATCGAAGAACTAACAGAAAATACAGATTTAAAACTGCATTTTGAAGAGGTTTTTTATTCAGAAATTTCCGATGAACAATTTCTTGGTTTTGAAGAATTTATTTCAGCGTATAAAAAGCGGTTGAAAAAAAATACCATTTCCAAAACTAAATCTTTAGTTTTAATGAGAGAAACCAACCCGAAATTTATTTTGAGAAACTATCTTCTTTTTCAATGCATCAATGAGGTGAATGAAGGAAAACGGGATTTGCTGGAAAAAATCATCATTGCGCTGGAAAACCCGTATCAGGAAATTTTCCCTGAGTTTTCGCAGAAACGCCCCGCAATTTTTGATGAGCAAACAGGTTGCTCCACTTTGTCTTGCAGTTCCTGAAAATCCTTATTTTTGCTGAAATTTTTCTGCCTTGAATTTCAAACAAAAAACCAACGGTTTCCTGAAAACCATATTTCCCGCAACAAAATTTGAGTTATTGCTGCTACTGATTTTTCTCTCTGTTTATGGAACTTTGGGAACTTATATCGCGCTGAATTACCGCATTATTTTTGATGACCGAATTCCTTGGGATGCTTATTTCAGTTTTGATAATCGTGCGATTGTGATGACAGGTGGTGGTTTTGAAAGACACCCACTTTCCAATTATTTTTTCGGGTGGATTCGTGAGTTTGCTTTTCTGTTTTCGCATGGTAAAAAAGACGAAACATTTAGGTTGGTTTTGGCGTGGTGCAGCAATTTTGCGGTGGGTTTCAGTTTGATTCAGATATACAAGTATTTAAAAAATATCATCGGTTTGCCGAAAAAGATCTCGTTGTCAGTTTTGGCGTTTTTTTCATTTTTCAGCACCACAATTCTGCTGTCATTCACTCCGGAAACTTATTCTTACACGCTTTTTTTGTTGGTTTTATTTAATTATTACGCTGCTTTGAAACTGAAAAAAGCAGAAAAAATTCCTGCTGCAGCATTGACTTTAGCAACGGTTTCCATTGGTGGATTTACAATTACAAATGCCGTGAAAGTATATATTCCGATGCTTTTTGAAAAGAATATTTATAGAAGCTGGAGAAAATTCGGAAACGGAATTTTCAGAGTTTTGGTTTCGATTTCGGTGTTTGTTCTGATTTTTCTCTATCGGCTGAATTTTAATTACATGAATTTTCTGAATAAAACCGAACAACAGTACGAAAGATTTTCTCAGACGAAAGTTACACCAATTTGGGACATGATTGCTTCGTGGTTTTTGGGCGGAAACATGTTGTTTTCGAATTACGAAATCCGTGATTACCACAACAAAAAAGGTTTTTTTTACAAAGCACTTTTTATGGACGTATATAGTTCAGTTGTACCATACATTTTTGTTGCGGCGGTTTTTACTTTGGTTTTCTGGAGTTATTTCAGAAACTTTAAAAACAAATTTGTACAGATTCTGATGGCTTCTTTTTTGGTTGATGTGATTATTCATTGCATTCTGAAATTCGGACTTCATACTTCGTATATTTACGGCGGTCATTTTGTTTTCGTCATTCCGCTGCTTTTGGGCTGGCTTTTTAATTCGTACCGAAATTCACCGAAAATGCTGTCTTTTTTAATGGTAATTGTCTCGGTTTTACTCTTTTATCTAGGTGCAAACAATCTGTTGAGAATGGAAGAATTTTTTGTATTTTTACGCACGTTTTACTCTTGATTTATCCTTTAAAAATGAAGAAACTTATTTACCTTTTTGCCATTGTATTTTTTGCTGTACAATGCGACAGAAGCAGCGAAATAGAAGAAACCGTAGAAGAAACGCCGGTTTTGCCTGTGAAAATTATCAATGATGATGATTCTGAAACGATAAAATATGACGGCAGCAAAATCTCGGAAATGCTAAATTCTGACGGCAGCAAAACTATTTTTGAATATAACGAAAACCTTATCTCAAAAATCACCCAATATGATGAAGATGATAATTTGGTGAGTACCGCTTCTTTTTCTTACACCAATGATAAATTAACTTCTGCCAATTACACCGAAGGAATTTACAGAGAAACTTTTGTTTATGATTATCTGGATATTAATACCATTAATTGTTTAAAAACGGCAACCTATTTTACGGAAGTTGATAAGGAACTGAAAACTTACAACGTTATTCGCGGAAATATTTATAATGAAGAAATAGAGTATTATCACAATGACGAGTTAGAAGGTAAGATTAATGTTATTTACACTTACGACAGCAAAATAAATGTTTTCAAGGATGTTTTGGGGTTTGATAAAATTCATGCTTATATTTTCAGCGAATGGGCAGAATATGCAGCAGGAACCAACAATCTACTCACGAAATATCATGTCAATACAACTGTTGGAGGTGATGTATATAAAAACCGCACTGTAAACAGCATTACTTATTCTGACCGCGATTATCCTGCGAAAATTATTTCAGGCCTATATAGCGGAAGTAATCAATTAATAAGTACAGAAACTCATACTTTCCAATACAACCCATAAAAAAATCCGGAGTGTTTTTCCGGATTTATTTTTTTTTGGCTTTTGCGCGGTCAACTTCCACTTTAATGAAAGGATATTTCAACAGCATATCTTCCAAAAGATTTGGGTCTGATTCTAATGCGATAGCAAGTGCGTTCCTCGCTTCTTTTTGATTGTTTTTGTGAAAATAACAGTTGCTTAATTGATAGTACAATTCGGCGCGGTTGTGTAATTTTGTTGCGGCTTTCAAGACAATTACGGCATCATCATATTCACCGAGCAACATCAAAACTTCTGAATAAGCATACCAATTGTAAAATCGTTGCGGCTCGAAATCCACCAGCTTTTTCAGGCAGTATAGACTCTCTTCAAATTTCCCTGCATCAATGTACAAAAAGGCAAGACGTTTTTGGTAATCTAGATTATTTTCGTTGAGCGAAACGGCTTCTTTGGCAAAATGCAGCGCTTCTCTCATTCCGCCCATTTCTTCGTAAATCAGAGATTGCTCCATCATCGAAAGATAAAATTGAGGGTCATCTCGAAGTGACTTCTGAAAAGCATTCAACGCTAAAACAGGTTTTCCGCTTTCTTTATAGCATAAACCGATTTTATAATAGGTAAAAGATTTGGTATATTCCAGTTCCAGCATTTCGAGATAAACCGAAATTGCTTTCTCCCATTCTCCCATCGCTTCGTAACATGCAGCTTTGTTTGCATAAACTGCTACTGCCTGAGAATTGATGGCGAGTAAATAATCAAATGCTTTTATGGCTTCCTGATAATTTTTTCGGTTGAAGTAAAATTGCCCATATTCATACCATGCTGTTTCAGAAAAAGCATATTTGTCGAGATAACCATTCAAAAACGTAATGGCTTCTTCGTTTCTGTTGAGCAGGTTGTAGCAATACATGACATTTTCTAAAGAATATTCGTCTTGCGGGTCAAACTGCAAAGCGAGTTTATAATGTTTCAGTGCATTGAAAGGATCTTCCAGATTCACATATTCATCGGCAATGAAATTGTGCAGAAAATTTTCTTCTTCTTCCAGGTCCAATGCTTTTTCACAATAACCGATTGCTCTTCTCGGATTACCGAGCATTGAGAAATATTTTGCACAACAAACCAGATAATCTGTAGTTTCCATAGAGGTTTGCTGAAGTTCCTCCATGAGTTCTTTTGCTTGTGAATAATTCTCCAATTCTAGCAAAACCTCAAATTGTTTGGTTTTAATTTCAATGGAATTGGGGTGGATTTTCAAAGCGTAATTGGTCGCCATTTCCGCATAAGAAATATCGCCCATTTCCAGGTAGAAAACAATGATATCTTCAAACTCTTCGCTTTCGAAATAGAGTTCTTCATTATTTTCAATCATTTTCTCGAACTTCATGACGAGTTCGTTTTCAAAAAATTCTTCCAATATGTTTTCTAAATCGTTATTCCAATGTTTAAAATTGTTTTGTAAACTTTGGAAAACAGTTTTTTAATTAAAGTTTAATCGATGTATCTTCAAAAATTTTAATAAAATTAATCATTTTAAACCGAAAAATCCAAATTTGCGGAAAATTTCTAACTTCCAGCTTCTCTCTTAAATTAAACTCCTGATTTTTGCAATCATTTCATCACCTAATTTGTCGGCTTCTTCCTGAGATTTTGCTTCGGTATAAATTCTGATAATCGGTTCGGTGTTTGATTTTCTTAGATGAACCCAATTTTCAGGAAAATCAATTTTTACGCCGTCAACTGTGGAAATGTCTTCTTTATAATACTCTTCTTTCACTTTTTCGAGTAAATTATCATCATCAATTTCCGGAGTTAATTCAATTTTCTTTTTGCCCATAAAATAAGCGGGATAAGTTGCCCGAAGTTCGGAAACTATTTTGTTTTCTTTTGCCAAATGTGTCAAAAACAACGCCACACCAACCAAAGAATCTCTGCCGTAATGCAAATTAGGATAAATGATTCCGCCGTTTCCTTCTCCGCCGATGACGGCATTTTTTTCTTTCATTAAAGTAACCACAT
>CAZHFE010000011.1:0-40361 GCA_964532055.1 uncultured Kaistella sp.
ACACAAAATCCCGAAAGAACAACGAGCAAAACTCGCACAATTCTGCAATGTTTCTTTAGAAAATGTAATTGAATGCAAAGATTTGGAAACCATTTACGAAGTCCCTATTTACCTTCAAAAACAGAATTTCGATGAAGTGGTGTTGAAAGAATTGGATTTGAAATCGGAAAAAGAATCTGATTTGAAAAGTTGGAAAAACTTCCTGAAAAAATACCAGAATCCCAGGAAAAAAGTAGAAATTGCTTTGGTTGGGAAATATGTTTCGCTTCAGGATTCTTATAAATCTATCGCAGAAGCGTTCATTCACGCAGGTGCGGAACTGGAAACCGATGTTAAAATCCGCTGGGTTTACAGCGGCGATATTACCGAAACTCACATTCAGCAAACCTTTGACGGAATAGACGGAATGCTGATTGCACCCGGTTTCGGCGACAGAGGAATTAAGGGAAAAATCCTGGCTGCGAAATATGCAAGGGAAAATCAAATCCCGCTTTTGGGAATTTGCCTCGGAATGCAGATTATGACCATAGAATTTGCAAGAAATATATTGGGATACAAAAAAGCCAATTCTATGGAGTTTGATACTTCTACTCCGGAACCGGTAATTTCTCTGATGGAAGAACAAAAGAATGTAGTTGATAAAGGCGGAACGATGCGTCTCGGTGCGTGGAAATGTTCACTAAAAACAAATTCTAAACTGGCAGAAATTTACGGCTCGAAAAACATTTCGGAAAGACATCGCCATCGTTATGAATTTAACTCCGAATATCGTGAAGCGTTTGAAAAAAACGGACTGATTCCGACAGGTTTCAATCCCGAAACAGGTTTGGTAGAAACACTGGAACTGAACAACCACCCGTTCTACATCGGCGTTCAATATCACCCGGAATACAAAAGTACCGTTGCAACTCCGCATCCTTTGTTTATCGCATTGATAAAAGCGGCAGAGAAAAAATAATTTTTTTGATATAATTTACCAATACAAAATGGTGCGACAAAAATATATCATCAACGGAATTAATTTTTAAAACAACACAACTTACCAACAAAATAACATGCTGAAAAGCAATGTTTTAATAAAATAAAATTCCTTTATGTTAGTTACTAAAAACAGAGAAACTGATAAATTTTTTACCTTTGTGCAATGACGCAGAAAGAAACTTTATCTTCACTTATACACGGCAATTTTGCAAAGGAACTTTCTATTTCCGATGGCAAAATGCCGCCCAATGCAGTGGATTTTGAAAAACTGGTAATCGGTACTTTTCTCATTGATAAAAAAGGGCTCGATTTTTCGGTAGAATTATTACAACCCGAAGTTTTTTATGACCCGCGACATCAGGAAATTTTCAGCGCAATTACCAAATTATATACCGACAATCATCCTGTTGATTTAATGACCGTCATTCAGGAGCTGAAAAAAACAGAACGTCTCGGTTTTGCAGGCGGCGATCATTATATCATTGATTTAACAATGGGAGTTTCTTCCAGCGCACACATCGAATATCATGTACGTGTAATTCTGGAAAAATATATTTTGAGAAGTTTGATTAATGTTTCTGCAAATGTTATCGACAATTCTTATAAAGAATCTACAGATGTTTTTGAACTTCTGGATCAAGCCGAACAATCTTTTTTTGAAATCACAAACAACACTATTAAAAAAGGATTCGATACCGCAAATTCTTTGGTGAAACAAGCCATTGAAACCATTAAGTCTTTGCGGGACAAAGAGGGACTTTCCGGTATTCCGTCGGGTTTCAGAGATATTGACAAAGAAACCGGTGGTTGGCAAAATTCAGACCTCATTATTGTTGCAGCAAGACCTGCAATGGGAAAAACAGCGTTTCTGCTTTCTATGGCTCGAAATATTGCCGTAGAACACAAAATTCCTCTTGCTTTGTTTTCTCTAGAAATGGCATCGGTACAACTTATCACAAGAATGATTTCTTCCGAAACCGGAATTTCTTCCGAAAAACTGCGGAAAGGACAAATGAGCGAAGAAGAATGGCAAAGATTATTTACTAATGTTGCCTCTTTGGAAGACGCCCCGCTTTATATCGACGAAACTCCTGCGCTTTCCGTTTTTGATTTTCGGGCAAAATGCAGACGGCTCGTTATGCAACACGGCGTGAAAATCATTATGGTAGATTATCTACAGTTGATGACTGCAAACTCCGGAAAAGGCGGTGCAGGAAACCGCGAACAGGAAATTGCTACCATTTCGCGCTCTCTGAAAGCTATTGCCAAAGAACTCAATGTTCCCGTAATTGCTCTTTCTCAGCTTTCGCGAAGTGTAGAAACCAGACCCGGAAAAAGACCGCAGCTTTCTGATTTACGAGAATCCGGTGCGATTGAGCAAGATGCAGATATTGTTTCGTTCATCTTCCGACCGGAATATTATAAAATCACAACTTGGGATAATGATGAAGACGGTGCGGAAACTTCTACGGAAAATCAGGCAGAACTTATCATTGCAAAACACCGAAACGGTGCAACTGCTGATGTACGATTGTCTTTCTTTAAAAATATTGCAAAATTTACCGATCTCGATTTATTCGGAAACAGTTATGGTTATCAACCGTCAAATTTCGCCCAAAATGAAGAACCGGGCGGATTTGAAAAAATAAAAACCACCATAGAACCAGGTGCTGCATTTGATTTACCCGATAATTCTAATCTTTCCGGCTCTTCTATGAATGATATTGAAGATGACGACGATGATTTTCTTTATTGATTTTTGTAATTGAATCTTACTTTTGCAACACGACAATTTTCAATGAGAAAAAAACATAAGAATATCATATTAGAAAACATCAAACTTATTTCTGCTGGTGCAAAAGGCGTTGCAGTAGGAAAAACCGATGACGGGAAAACCGTTTTGGTTTCCGGTGCTGTTCCAGGTGATGTGGTAAATGCACGAGTAAAAAAATCGAAGTCGAAATATTTCGAAGCAGAAGCAGTTGAGATTTTAGAAAAATCACCGTTCCGAATTGACCCGAAATGTGTACACTTTGGTGTTTGCGGCGGCTGCAAATGGCAGAATATTTCTTATGAAAAACAGCTCGAATTTAAACAAGACGAAGTTTTTAACCATATTAAAAGAATCGGCGGTATTGATGATTTCCAAACGTTGCCGATTTTAGGGAGCAGTGAGCAGTATTTCTATCGTAATAAAATGGAGTTTTCTTTCTCAAATGCACGTTGGCTGACTTTAGATGAGATCAATTCCGAAGAAGATTTCGGAGATAAAAATGCACTCGGTTTTCACATTCCCGGAATGTGGAGCAAAATTCTGGATTTGAAAGAATGTTGGCTGCAAGAAGACCCTTCAAATGCAATTCGGCTCGCTGTGAAAAAATATGCGGTAGAAAACGATTTGGCATTTTTTGATGTAAAAAATCACGGCGGATTTCTCAGAACATTAATGCTCCGCCAAAATTCAAAAGGCGAGTGGATGGTTTTGGTGCAGCTTTTCAGAGAAGAAAAAGAGGAGCGCGAAAAGCTGTTTGACTTTTTACTCGGCGAGTTTCCGCAGATTAAAACTTTGGTTTTCGCTGTGAATTCAAAAGCCAACGATTCTATTTATGACCAAAACGTTCAAACCTATTTCGGCGACGGATTTTTAATGGAGAAAATGGACGGGTTGAAATTTAAAATCGGACCGAAATCATTTTTTCAGACCAATTACAAACAAGCACTTGAACTCTACCGCAAAACGCTGGAATTTGCAGATTTAAAAGGCAATGAAGTGGTTTATGATTTGTACACCGGAACCGGAACTATTGCTCAATATGTTGCGCGAAATGCAAAATATGTCATCGGGATAGAATCTGTACAGGAAGCGATTGATGCAGCAAAAGAACACGCAAAACTCAACGGTTTGGAAAATTGCGAATTTTATTGCGGAGATATGAAAGATGTTTTCACCGAAGAGTTTTTAGCCAATCATCCGAAAGCAGATGTATTAATTACAGACCCGCCAAGAGACGGAATGCATCAAAAAGTAGTGGAGCAAATCCTGAAACTTTCGCCCGAAAAAATTGTGTATGTAAGTTGCAATTCCGCGACACAGGCAAGAGATGTGGCGTTGATGAAAGAGCAGTATCAACTTGTGAAAATTCTTCCGGTAGATATGTTTCCGCAAACGCATCATGTAGAGAATATCGCGTTGCTTGTAAAAAAGTAGCGTTTATGCGATTTTGTTTATTTTTGAACAATGAAATTTTTTAAAATATTTTTCTTTTCACTATTTCTTTTTTCGCTTTTTTCCTGCGGAAGTGATGATGACATCTGTACCGGTGGAGAAGCGACACCGAGAATGAAAATCAAATTCAAAACACAAGCAACAGGAAAAATCAAAACGCTGGATTCGCTTTACATCAACGTAGATTATGGAAACGGACCGGTTTCTGTGGTGATGGCAAAAACAAAAACCGATTCGGTAACTATTCCGCTACGAGTTGACGGAAATCCTTTTACCGAAATTTTTGTGGGTTTATCAAAAGCAGAAATTACTTCGAAACTCAAAATCAATTATACCACTGCATCGCAATATGTTTCACCAGCTTGCGGAATCAAGAAAGTATATGAAAATGTACATTCTTCGTTAGAAATTGCAAATCCTGTTTTAGAAGTCGAACAAAACCAAAACCAAATTACAGATGAAAGCAAAACACATCTTTTCCTGCTTTTTTAGTTTGATTTTCGTTATCGGTTTTGCACAGAAGAAGCCGGATTCGGCAAAAGCAAAACGCCAATACGAACCTAATTTTATGGTTGGTTTAGATATGCTTAATCTGGGAATCGGCGTTTTTTCTGAAAGAAAACTTTTTCAGGGATTTGTTTCCTCAAAAATCACTAAAAACATTCATGCGGTTGCAGATGTGGGTTTTGATGAAAATGTATATCTAAAAAGCGGTTACGATGCTTCGGTAAGTGGTTTTTTTCTGAAAGCAGGAACGTTTTATATGTTGGCAAATGACAGAGAAAATTCGCAGAACGGTTTTTATGCAGGCGGAAAATTGGCTGGCTCTTTTTACACACAGGAATACAGAGCAATCCCTGTTCGCGGTTATGGAGGAAGCAGCGCTTCGGAAGCATTTCCGGCTTCATCTCAAAGCTCGTTCTGGTTAGAAGCGACAATTGGCGGAAGAGTGCAGCTCTTTGATTCTCATTTCTATATCGACGTCAATCTACAGCCGAAATATTTGCTCTATACCACGAAGCAAGAAGATATAAAACCAATGATTGTTCCCGGATTTGGCAGAAGTTCAGATAAATTCAATCTCGGTTTTATGTGGAATATTGCGTATCTGTTTTAGAAGAAATACGAATTTTTTCAGCAGAAATCTTCTGTTGTTTTTCTTAATACCGCCGTTTTTAACAATTTTTTTTAAAGTTTAACCTAATTTTAACCGAGGTAAATAATTTATTCGCAGTATTTGCAGTGAATTTTCAATTAATTTTGTCCACTATATGAAAAAACTTTTTTTGTGGGTTATGCTGCTTTTTTTGTCAGAAGTTAATGCCCAATATTTTTCCGGTGAAATCATGATTAGAGATAAATCCGTTTATTATCTGAATCAGATATACGTTACCAATATCACCTCGCAAAACACTGTTTATACGGATTATTTCGGGGCATTCAAAATTCCTGCAAAACCGGGTGATGTAATCCGTTTTACTTCTATCATTACCGATCGGCAAGATGTAAAAGTCACCGAAGAAAACCTGGAAAATTCCAAAAATATTGTGGAGCTGAAAGTAGCATATTATGATATTCAGGAAGTCATCATCAGCAGATTTAAACCAACAGGAAACCTGAGGAAAGATGTGAGTTCCCTGAAAAATGGTGAGAAACAACTTGCTTTACAAAAATCAATCGGACTTCCTGCGCCGAAAGGTGATGGTTCTTCGCCGTTGCTTCCTGTTGCATCTTTTTCAGGAGGCGGACTTTCTTTCAGTGTAGAAGCAATTTATGATATACTTTCTGGTGAGCGTAAAAAGAAAGAACGAGCCATTGAATACGAGAAAATGAATAATACCGTTGCTGTTGTGAAAAGTTATTACGGAAAAACATATTTTACCAATTTGAAAATTCCTGAAAATTTAATAGATAATTTTTTGCAGTTTGTCTATACTTCAGACAATATTTACCAATATGTCGATAATAAAAATTATGAAGCAGTAGCAATTTATATCGACAAATATCTCCCTGTTTACCAGCGACGGCTGCGAAATTCTCATTTGATGGAAGTCTTAAATTAGCATCATTTCTGATTCCGGAAAATTTATTATTTTTGGGGTGTAATTTTTGAGGCAGAATTTTTTGTCAAATTTTTTAATTCTGAAATTTTGAGAAAGATTTTATTTTTATTTCTGTTCTGTTCCTTTTGCAGTGTTTTTGCGCAGCAAAAGATGAAAGATTATTCCAACATCATGCGCAGTACAAACATTTATGAGATTGATGCTTTCCTGCGCGATGCTCATCCCGATGATCCCAAGAGAATAATTCTGAAACCTAGATTAATCAAAATGCTCAAAACATATATTAAGAATGCACATCCTGCAGATCAGCGTGTAAAAGAATTTCAGGAAAAAATTGCTTTGCTTCACAAAAAACCTTCTACCAAAATCAGTTTTGATGAGATGAACGAAATCATCCGCAAAAAACAAATCGCCAAGTTTCAGCAGGAAATGCAGCAAAAAGAAGGAGCCAACTATAAAACCAAAGTTTACGGAAACCCAACAGAAGCTTCCGGCGAAAATTCTACAGCTGTAGCGGTTTCATCAAGTGGAATGACTGCCGATGAAGAAGCTGAATTCAATATGCTCATGTCTGAAAACCCAATAGAACATAAAAACCGAACCGTAAAAATTCTCAATTCGTTGTTTGATAACGACCCCAACAGCAAAGAAAGCATCGTGATGATTGAAAACAAATCTACCTGCAATATGATTATGAGGATTGAAGGAATCGGCAATGCCAAATATCGGCTTGCAATTCCCGCCAAGAGCGACAATACCATAGTGGTTGCAAAAGGCGATTATCTTTTTTCCAGCTTGGTTTGCGGTGCACAATATGCTTCCCAAAAAACCGTGCAGAAAGCACTTATGGTTTCGCTTGGTGATAGTTAAATATTGAGATTAATTACATTTTTTTGTTTTTTGAATATACACGAATGGGTAAAAATAAATTGGCAAGATTTGCCGAAAACAAGGTACTTCCAAATGTTTTTCAGCCGACCAGAGAAGAGGCACTGAACAATTTTCATTTGAAAGGAAAATGGAGGAAAGATTTTTTTAAAAATGAAAATCCTATCGTTTTGGAATTAGGGTGTGGAAAAGGAGAATATTCTGTAGGTTTAGCCAAAGCATTTCCTGAGAAAAATTTCATCGGTGTTGATATAAAAGGAGCGAGGTTTTGGTTCGGTGCGAAAGAAAGCTTTGAAGAAAAACTCGATAATGTGGCATTTCTAAGAATGCAAATAGAGCTTATTGACGGTTTTTTTGACCAAAATGAGGTAGATGAAATCTGGATTACTTTTCCCGATCCTCAGATTAAATACAAAAGAACAAAACACCGTTTAACCCACCCCGATTTTTTAGAACGCTACAAAAAAATCTTGAAACCAAGCGGAATCATTCACCTTAAAACCGATTCAGAATTCCTACACGGTTATACTTTAGGATTTTTGCAAGGAGCAGGTTATGAAATCATTACTGCTCATCACGATATATACGGCGCACCAGAATACGACCCAAAAACCGAATTGCTGCGCGAAATAAAAACGTATTACGAAGAGCTTTTTTCAGCAAAAGGAAAAACCATTACCTATATTAAATTTAAAATCAACCGTAATTAATGATGAGAAAATTTATTTTTGTATTCATGTTTTTTACGCTGATATCTGTTTCTGCCCAGAAAAAGAAAGGGAATATATTGCTCAGTGACAGTATTCCGGAAATTGAAGATTTTCTGAAAACCGTACATCCTGATGACCCCAGAAGAATGATGATGAAAAAAAGATTGATTACGCTGAAAAATACAACTTGGATGAAAAGCGGTGCAAATCAAATTCCCATAAAACAAGCGGTTCAGCTAACTCCGGAAGAAATGATGGGGAATCAAAATCAGAGTGTGCAATCAAATCAAAATGATATTGATGAGAGCGACGAGTTTAAAAAACTGATGGCTGAAGAATCTACAGAAAAAACACAAAATGTCGTGAAACTGTTTAATGTATTATTTAACACTAATGATGAATTGGGAGAAGTTATTTTGATGGTTCAGAACAAATCAGATTGTGATATTATTATCAGGATTCATGGAAAATCTTATTATAATCTTGCGATTCCTGCACAAGGTGAAAAATTTTTAATTGTGAAGAAAGATGAATATCAACTGACAAGTAACGTATGCAAAATAAAATATTCATCAACCAAAATTATTGATAAGCATTTGCAGGTAATGCTGGATCAACCGGTGATTGTGCATCAGGATAAATATGTGGATAAAGGTAACGCGAGAACAACGCAGTAGTAACAAAAAAAGGTTCAGAATTTCTGAACCTTTTTTTGTTATGGGAAGATAAAATCTTATTCCGCTGCATTATCGAAATCTGCATCTGCATCAGCAGTTGCTTTTTCTGTTTCTTCTTTAGATTTTTCTTTATCTGCTTTTCTTTGAGATAAACCATCTTTAATAGAGTCTGAAACCACACTCAAAATCATGTCGATAGATTTAGAAGCATCATCATTCCCCGGAATTACAAAATCTACTTTTCTTGGATCAGAGTTGGTATCAACAATACCGAAAACAGGGATCCCCAGTTTTTTGGCTTCAGTTACCGCAATGTGTTCTCTCATAATATCTACCACAAAAACTGCAGACGGAAGACGCACCATATCTGCGATAGAACCTAAATTCTTCTCCAGATTAGCTCTTTGTCTATCCACTTGTAATCTTTCTTTTTTCGATAAAGTTTCAAAAGTACCATCTTTTTTCATTTTATCGATGTGGTTCATTTTTTTCACTGCTTTTCTGATGGTAACGAAGTTAGTTAGCATTCCTCCCGGCCATCTTTCAGTAATATAGGGCATGTTGAGTTCTTCTGCATGTTTTGCAACCACTTCTTTTGCTTGTTTTTTGGTTGCTACAAAAAGAACTTTTTTGCCTGCAGAAGTGATTTTTTCCAAAGCGTTACATGCTTCGTCTAATTTCACTGCTGTTTTATGTAAGTCAACAATGTGAATACCGTTTTTCTCCATGAAAATGTATGGAGCCATATTCGGGTTCCACTTTCTGGTCATGTGACCGAAGTGTACACCTGCCTCTAAAAGGTCTTTTACATTTGCTTTTGCCATGTCTTTGTTTTTTGTTAGTTTACTTTCCGTTTTTTAAACAATCAACTTTACTTTAGATGGGAGTAGAGTTTGGATGCTAAACGTAACGGGCAATTTTTTTTATTTAGATAATAGAACCAAGAGCCGAGAACCAAGATTGAAAAATTCTCGCATCTTGAGTCTTGTATCTTGAATCTTTCGATTAACGTTTTGAGAACTGGAATCTCTTTCTTGCTTTTTTCTGTCCTGGTTTTTTTCTTTCCACCATTCTTGCATCTCTTGTAAGCAAACCTTCTGGTTTCAGCGCTAATCTGAATTCTGCATTGATTTCGCATAATGCTCTGGAAATCCCAAGACGAATTGCTTCAGCTTGTCCGGTAATACCGCCACCGAAAACATTTACGGTTACATCGTACTGACCGACAGTTTCTGTTAAAAGAAACGGCTGATTGATTTTGTACACCAATACGTCTGTTCCGAAGTATTCTCTAGAATCTTTTTTGTTGATGGTGATAACGCCGCTTCCCGGTTTTACATAAACTCTGGCAACAGAAGTTTTTCGTCTTCCAATTTTGTGAACTATTGACATATTAATTATTTGAATTCGTTAATATTGATTACTTTTGGCTGTTGTGCTTCGTGTTTGTGGTCAGTTCCTTCATATAGATAAAGGTTTCTGAACAATTGAGATCCCAATTTGTTTTTCGGAAGCATTCCTTTTACAGATTTTTCCAAAACTTTCAATGAATCTTTTTTCTGAAGCTCAAGAGCAGTCATAGACTTTTGCCCACCCGGATATCCGGTATGCCAAATGTAAGTTTTATCCGCCCACTTGTTTCCGGAAAGCGTAACTTTCCCAGCATTCAAAACGATTACGTTATCACCACAATCTACATGCGGAGTAAAGTTCGTTTTGTGCTTACCTCTCAAAATCTTTGCAACCGCAGAAGCTAATCTTCCTAATGGTTGACCTTCGGCATCTACCACAACCCATTCTTTATTAGCGGTAGCTTTGTTTGCCGAAATTGTTTTGTAACTTAATGTATTCACACTTATAAGTTTAACGATTAAACATAATTTTCCCCAAAAGGGTGTGCAAAGGTAAGGATTTTTTCTCGGGGGGAAAAACTTTATGTAAAAAAAATATTTTAATTTTCTGTAAACTAAAGAGTTAAATATAAATATGATAATTAAAATTTTGTGTGAAATGAATTTCCATAATTCTGTTTTTTATATTTTTGAAAAAAAATTGAGAATGAGCAGCGGAAAACTGAGAGAAAATAAAATCTGTCTGAACTGCAAACACTTTGTAGAAAAAAGATTCTGCCCGAATTGCGGTCAGCAAAATACGGAAACAAGGCATCCGTTTCATTATCTTTTCACACATTTCATTGAAGATTTCACCCATTATGACGGGCAATTCTGGAAAACCATAAAATATCTTCTTTTTCGCCCTGGAAAGCTCACCAAAGAATATCTCGCCGGAAAAAGACAGCAATATGTTCAGCCTGTGAAGCTTTATATTTTCATCAGTTTTATTACGTTTTTGCTGATTGCTTTTAGCAGGGTTAATATTGGTTCGCAAAAGGAAAATACGGTTTCGCAAAAGGAAAAAGCAGAAAGAACAAAAGAAATTGCAAAAAACTTAAAGATGGAAGAAATCGTAAAGCTTGCAAACCGTAACGGTAATTTGTCAACAAAAGATTCATTAAAATTATTAAAAAATTTAAACCTTGTAAAAGACTCTGCAATTGCTGAACATATAGATGATTCTGGTTCGTCTTATTTTAATGAACAAATCAGGAAAGGAAGAACCTACAATAATTTAAACAATATTGAAGAATTTGATGTAAAATATAAGAACGCAGGATTTCTTCATAATGTTATAGAAAGACCGATTGCCAAAAAATTCTTTGAGCTTCGTGATAAAGGTGTTTCCAAAAAAGAAATTGTGAACGGATTTATGATGTCGTTTTTCCATACACTTCCGAAAGCTTTGTTTTTATATCTCCCGTTTTATGCCTTTCTTTTATGGGTTTTTCATAACAAGAAAAAATGGTGGTATTTTGACCACGGAATTTTCACGCTGCATTATTTTTCATTCCTGCTTTTGGTAACATTCCTTTTAATGGGGAGTTCAAAAATTATCACTCATTTTTTGGATTATCGTTTTATTAATACCTTGTTTGGTTTTGTTTGTTTTGCGGCATTTTTTTATACGATTCTGTATTTTTTCCTTGCACATAAACGTGTTTATGGAACGCAAAGAGCAACCAGTATTGCTTTAGGGATTTTAATATTTTTCCTAAATTCCATAGGGTTTTTATTAATGCTCGTAATTCTCGTTTATTTGAGCTTTGTAATGATTCACTGATTTCTTAAAGATTTTGAACTCCGGAAACTCGCTATCAAATAGTACGCTACAAAAACGGTAGAAAATTTAATGACCGATTGCACCGCCTGTTCCAAATGGAAGAAAAGCATTCCCGAAATTATCAGCAAAACCATTGCTGCAAAAGAGATGAGAAACTTTTTCGGCAAAGAAAATTTCTGGTCATCTAAAAAATAGGCAACTCCCCATGCAAAACCGAAAGACACTCCGTAAAATAAATCGAGCCGAAAACCCTGACTTCCAAGTAAATAAAAATTCAATGAAAAACTAATGCCGGTTCCTAAAAGAAAATAAATAATCGCACGCTGCATGATGAATAATTTTGCACAAAAATAACTATTTTTGAACTTCTGGAATCGGATAAAATAATAGTTGTAGCAAAACCCGTTCATGAACGAAAAAAAATCTTATACTTTAGAAGAAATTAAGCAGAAGATGGCATATTACTGCAGTTATCAGGACAGGTGTCATGCTGAAGTGGAGCAAAAAATGCGCGACTTTCTGCTTATTCCCGAAGCAAAAGAAGAAATTTTGCTATATCTGCTTGAAGAAAATTACCTGAATGAAGAGCGTTTCACCAGAAGTTATATTCGTGGCAAATTTTACATCAAATCGTGGGGAAAAAACAAAACCAAAAATCATCTTAAATCAAAAGGAATCTCTGAAAAGTTGATTAATAGATGTTTCGATGAAATAGATAATCAGGATTATCAAAAAACGCTCACTCGTATTTTCAATGATTATTATGCAAAACAGACCGGAAAAGATTGGCAGAAAAAATCAAAAACTATTAAATATCTCCTGTCAAGAGGTTATGAATATCACTTAATTGAATTTTTATCGTTATCATAAAGCAAAGGATTTTAAAAAAAATAACTCATTATTCCAATAAATTTAATTAATTTGCAGCTGTTTTTATAATAAATGATAGCATATCACAAAACGACATGAAGAAAACAATATCATTGTTCGCTGTTCTATTAGTATTTACGGCGAATGCGCAGAGTTTTAAATATGGAATTACAGGCAATTTTCATAAAAGTTCCATTGTGGGGGTACATGATGCATCTGATGGAAAATATGGAGGTGGTTTAGGGTTTTTTGGGCAGATTCCTTTAGTACAAAATGATGTCTTTGATTCTGCGTGGCTTTATTTGATGGGTCAGGTAGAATATAGTATGCAGGGCGAAAATGCAGATGCAGATCCCGATGTATATGGTATTCAAAAATTCCATCATGATTATGTAGTCATGCACCTTTATTTAAAATATTTTTTCCATAAAGGGAATTTCAAAAGAGATGTGTTTGTATTCGCCGGTCCTAGAATTGAGTACCTCGTTCGTCAGGAAAGAAAAGTCCCTCTACAGTATGACATAGATTACTTTAAATATAATCAAGATGATGTGATTAGCAAATTCGGTTTCGGAGTTTCTCTCGGAGCCGGCTTGAAAGTAAGCAGACAAATGGAAGCGTTTATACGCTATGACATGGGATTCAGCAAGGTATATCCCAATAACAATCTCCATCATACCTATAACCGTTTGTTGGCGGTAGGTGTCAACTATTACCTCAATGAAAACTGGTGGTAATCGCCAAGATTGGCAGAAATGACAAACCAATCCGATGTTTTTTACTGGTATAATGTATTATACAAAAAACAATGAAAAATTCCTTAAAGGTATTTCTTACAATATGTATCATAATGTTCCTTGGTTCGTGTAAACCGAAAAAAAACATTATTTATATGTCTAACAATAATTTCGAGCAAGAAATTTCTCAGGCAAGATACAACGGATTGCGTATTCAAGAAGGGGATGTTTTAGATATTACCGTTTCTGCTTTTGACGATATTGCTGTGAAACCTTTCAACAAATCTACCATGACGGCGACAGGAAATTCTGGTGTAGGTTCCATTAATGGCAACAATGATTATACAGTAACATCCGACGGAAGCATACAATTCCCGGTACTCGGAAATGTTTACTGCAAAGGAATGACCAAACAACAACTGAAAGAAGATATAGAAAGCCGGCTGAAAAGATACCTGACTGATCCTATGGTAACGGTAATTCTTAAAAATTTCAACTTCAGCGTCTTAGGGGAAGTAGGAAGTCCTGGGCAAAAAACAAGCAATACAGAAAAACTGAATCTTTTTCAGGCAGTTGCTTTGGCGGGCGATTTATCGCCGGATGCCAACAAAACCAATGTGAAGCTCCTCAGATTTTCTGAAAAGACAGGAACTGATGAAGTCATTTCGCTTGATCTCACCGAAGCAAGTATTGTGAAATCACCATACTATTATTTACAGCAAAATGATATTTTGATTGTAGAACCCGATCGCAAAAAGCAAATCACGCTCAACAATGAACCAGTTATAGACAAAACCCTTAGATTTTGGGGAGTTGCTTTAGGTATAGTCACACTGATTATTACTTTAACCCGCTTGAAATAAACCATGGAGTTACTGGAAAATATAGACAATGATAAGTCGAAAAGCATAAACTTTAAAAAGGAAATTTCTAAATACCTTAAGAAATGGCCGTGGTTTATTCTGAGTATGCTTCTTTTTTATTCCGCAGCGAAAATTTATCTGAGATACGCCCCGGTTCAGTATTTGTCTAAAACCGCCCTCAAACTGCAGGAATCTAAAAATAAAAATACTGCACTGAGTGATATGAAAAACCTCGGAATGGGAGTAAGTGGAAGTGATGAATTGCAAGGTGAAACCACCGTCGTAATTTCTAAACCGATTATTATGCAGGTTGCAAAAAATCTTAACCTTGATGTAACTTTCATCAGCGAGGGCAAGATTAAAGATGTTGAACTGTACAGGGATTCCCCAATCAGCGGAAAAATTATTTCACTCAATAGTCCCGAAACTTTCAACGGGGCAACTTTTGATATAGTTCCTGCCGGAAAAAACGGCTATAAACTTTCTGGTTCTGGTTTAAATAACAAGCAGCTTGCTTTTGGTATACCGGTTTATCTTCCTTTTGGTATTGTTCGGTTAGATGTAAAACCGGGTTTTTCTTTTGGCAACCCCATGAAAGTTATTTTTAAAAATGTCAAAAGCGTTGCTTCCGGATTGGAGCAGTCGGTTTCCGTTTCTCTGCCGCCGAACAAAGGTTTACTTATGGAACTTTCTTTGGTAGGTGCTGTTCCGGCAAAATCCGAAGATATTTTAAACGAAATTGCAAAGCAGTATAATATAGACGGTGTAAAAGACAAAAATCAGGAAGCGCAAAACACACAAGATTTTATTGATGGTCGTTTGACAATTATTTCTGATGACCTTTCTAGTCTTGAAGGTAGAAAAGAGCAATTTAAAAAACAAAACCAAATTACCGATTTAGAATCTCAAGCCAATAATGCACTATCAAATGTGAATGAAAATACCAAAACCATTCTCAACCAGAGTATGCAGTTGGAATTGGTAAATTCTGTAATTGCAGCAACTACCGGAAATTCTGATCAGTTGCTTCCTTCAGGAATGGGACTTTCCTCCGGTGCGGAAAACAATATTGCACAATATAATGAGATGGTTCTCACAAGAAACCGTGTGCTGAAACAGGCAACCGCCGCAAATCCTGCGGTTATTGAAATGAACAGAAACATTAGTGCGATCAAAAATCTTATCCGCAAAAATCTAATAGAATCCCGCGAAACTTTGATGATGCAAATCGGTCAGCTTCAGGGTCGGCTCAATGCAGATAAGCAAACCATTAATAATTATCCTACGCAGGAAAAAATCTTTAGAGATATTGAAAGACAACGCGGTTTAAAGGAACAACTTTACCTTTATCTTTTGCAGAAAAGAGAAGAAAACGCCATCACACTTGCTGTAACAGCACCTAAGGCAAAAGTGGTAAATCCAGCTTATACCGTAGGAAAAGTAAAACCGAATACCAAACAAATCATTACCGGAGCTTTACTGGCAGGATTTTTACTTCCTGGCCTGTTTTTCTTTGTCTTTTTCTCTCTTGATACCAAAGTTCATCGTAGGGATGATGTTTTGCAGTACATTCCTGATGCTATGATTATTGCAGAAATCCCAGTGATTGATGAGAACAATGCAATCGTAACACCAAGTGATTTTTCGGTTTTTGCGGAGTCGTTCAGAATTCTGTCATCTAATCTCAAATTTCTCATCAAAAGCAAAACCGAAAACGGAAACAAAGGCGTAATCTTGGTTACTTCTTCTATAAAAGGGGAGGGAAAAACTACAGTTTCTATCAATCTTGCATTAACGCTTGCAAGTAAAGCCAACGTTGTTTTGATAGGAGCGGATGTTAGAAATCCACAGCTGCACCGTTTTATTGCCGGAAAAAACTTCGGATTAACAGATTTTTTGATGAGCGAAGATATAGATCCTGATAAATACATTAAGAACTCCGGACTTGCAGAAAATTTAGATGTGATGTTTTCCGGTCCTATTGCTCCGAATCCGAACGATTTGCTCGATATGCAAAAGTTTGATAAAATGATAGATGAATTGCAAAAACGATATGATTATGTGGTGTTAGATTCTGCTCCGGTTATGCTGGTAAGCGATACGCGGCATTTACTCGAAAACTCTACTGCTGTACTTTATGTGGTGCGTTCAGATTATTCTGAGAGGGAAATGATGGAGTTTGCAGATGATTTCCGCAAAACCAATAAAATCAATAATCTTGCCTACATTCTTAATAGTGTAATGCCGGAAAACACACGGTACGGCAAGAAATACGGTTACGGATATTATGCTTACGGAACAGATGAAGAAATGATGGTGAAGAAAAAGAAAAGAAAAAGGGCGTATTTCTAAGAACAGGCTTATTTTATTCAAATTATTTTTCCGATGCATTAAAAAAATAGAATAACGCTCACTTATGAAAGAACAACAGTCCACCTACTATATTAATTCTAAACAGTCAATTTTTAATCTGAACCTTAAAGAAGTATGGCATTACCGTGATTTGCTGTTTATGCTGGTAAAACGGGATTTTATTACATTTTACAAGCAAACCATTTTGGGGCCACTTTGGTTTATTGTGCAACCGTTGCTTACGACGCTAATTTATGTGATTCTTTTCGGGAATATTGCTAAACTATCTACTGACGGCGTTCCGCAGGTATTGTTTTATCTTTCGGGAATTACGGTATGGAATTATTTTTCCGAGAGCTTGACCAAAACTTCTACCGTATTTACAGCCAATGCAGGAATGTTCGGTAAAGTGTATTTTCCGCGGTTGATTATGCCACTTTCTATTGTCGTATCTGCATTGATGAAGTTTGTGGTACAGTTTGGCATTTTCATCTTGGTATTGCTTTATTATGTGCTGTTTACCGAAACCATACAACCCAATTGGTGGGTTTTTATCACACCGGTATTAATTATTTTAATGGCAATGTTTGCACTCGGTATGGGAATGATTTTTTCGTCAATGACTACCAAATACAAAGACCTTAGTTTTCTCTTATCTTTTGGAATCCAGCTTTGGATGTATGTTACACCTGTAGTTTACCCCATTTCTGCACTTCCGGAAAAATTAAAGTTTTTGGTGTATCTTAATCCGCTTTCTTCGATATTTGAATGTTTCAGATATGCCTTTTTGGGAGCAGGAAGTTTTGATATCATGCATTTACTTTTCAGTACTGTGTTTATTATAATAATTCTTATTACAGGAACCGTCATTTTCAATAAAGTCGAAAAAAGTTTTATGGATACGGTTTGATGAGTTTGAGATTTGGTATTTCATCTACTAAATACCGATTACCAATTACTTTTATCCTCCATCATCATTACAAAATTCACTACATTTGCATGATATGAACAGCAATGCCGCCATACGAGCAGTAAATATTTCCAAGCAGTATAGATTGGGAGAAGTAGGAACAGGAACCATTTCTCATGACCTGAATCGATTTTGGGCAAAGATGCGCGGAAAAGAAGACCCGTATTTGAAAATTGGTGAAAGCAACGACCGTTCTGCGAAACGAGAAAGTGATTATGTGTGGTCGCTTCGCGATATTAATTTTGAAATTGAAAAAGGTGAGGCGGTAGGAATTATCGGTAGAAACGGAGCAGGAAAATCTACCTTGCTGAAATTACTTAGCCGCGTTACTAAACCCACCACCGGAAATTTTGAGGTAAATGGCAGAATTGCCTCACTTTTGGAAGTAGGAACGGGTTTTAATCCCGAAATGACCGGTCGCGAAAATATTTTTCTCAATGGTGCTATTTTGGGAATGCGCCGCCACGAAATTAAAAGAAAATTTGATGAGATTGTAGATTTTGCAGGAGTTGAAAAATATATTGACACTCCCGTGAAACGATATTCTTCCGGAATGTATGTTCGACTTGCATTTGCTGTTGCGGCACATTTGGAATCTGAAATTTTAATTGTAGATGAGGTTTTAGCAGTTGGTGATGCCGAATTTCAGAAAAAATGCTTAGGCAAAATGGGTGATGTAAGCAAAGGGGAAGGTAGAACCGTGCTGTTTGTGAGTCATAATATGGGATCGGTTAATCAGCTTTGTCAGAAAGGAATATTACTTAATAAAGGTAGGATTGAAATGATTGATGATGCGTTTTCGGTAATTAGTAAATACATTGATAATCAAAGCAATCAAAACAATACTATTATTCCAAATAGTCATAATAAAGCATATTTAACAGGAATTAATATTCGTTCAGAAGGTAAAGATCTTGTTTTGAGTGGAGATAATGTAGAATTTGAAATTGCAATTTTTTCTACCGAAGAAATTCCAAATGTTGAAGTCGGTTTTGGTATTGATGACAGCTTTGGAACAAGAATGATCACCCCATCATCAAGACATATAAATAAAAATTTCAACTTAAAAAAAGGGCAAAATCATATTGTTTGTACTATTCCAGTTTTTCCGCTAAAACCGGGGCGATATTTTATGGATATGTATATCAGTGGCAGAACACAAGTTTTTGACTATTATGAAAAAGGCATCTCTTTTACGGTAGATGAACTGGATTATGTGAATTTTCATCATGTGCCGGGATCAAATCAAGGGAATATTTTAGTTAAGCAGGATTGGTCATACAACACAAATTTATAGTTTTTATACTTTTCATACATCTAAAATTCTTCGTTAAAAAAAGATTTTTAAATGTGATTTCAATAATGGGCAAAATGATTAATAAAGCACCGATAATCGGTTTTATAAGATATTCACAAAAAATAATATTTGGCGAAGAACACAAAAACGTCTTTGAACCGGAATATTTTGAATACCGTTTTAATATTTTCAAGGAGGTAACTTTAAAGAGTTTTCAACAACAAACAAATCCTAATTTTGTTTTGTTGCTTTTTCATTCAGAAAATATGCCGCCACATTATAAAGAAAGATTTGCCGAACTTGAAAAAACAAACTCTTTTCTGTATAATATCTTTGTAAAAGATACTTGGGAATCTTTTAATGAAGTAATTCAAAATAGTATTGATTACGTGTCTTTTGAAAAAGATACCGCAATAACATTCCGAATAGATAATGATGATGCGGTACAGAAAGATTTTATCGAACAACTAAGCGGTTTCTTGAGAAGCGATTTTGTGGGTTATATTATCAGTATTCCGATGTTTTATGTAGTAAAACGAATTGAAAATCAATTGTATATGCTGCAGGAACGATGTTTCCCTGCAAATTCAATTGGTTTGGCAAATGTTACCTATAGAGAACAATATAAAACCGTTATGGAATTAGGAGAACATCACTTAATAAATGATGAAAACTCAATGATATTGTTGCCAAAATCTACTGGGGGAGGATTACAAACTATAAACGGAGAAAATGCTGTTAACACTATAGATTTTGCAAAAGCAATAACACTAAATAAAGAAGATTTAGTTAAATATTTAGAAAAACGAAAAATCGAAAATTTAGATTTAGAATGTCTCCGGATATATAAAATTAATCATTCCACATTTTTATTGAAAAAGCTGAGGCGTAAGTTGCAGCGCATTTTGAATCTGAAGTTTTAAAAGTAGGCAATCCCAATTTCAAAAAAATGTTTAGGTAAAATGGTTAATGGAATGTAGAATAAAATATATTCCTGATTCTACACAAGGTAATTATATAATTAATCAAAAGTGGTATGAATAATTATTGATGATTTTTAAAATACATATTCTATAATAATGGCAAAAAACAGATATACAGGAGAAAGACTAGAAACATCTTGTGAAGGCCGAGATATGATTGATCACCTTCATAGATATTCTATGGCTTCAAACTATGTTAAAGATTTGGTTGTACTTGATATTGCCTGCGGAGAAGGATATGGAAGTAATATATTAAGTCAAACCGCAAAGCATGTGTATGGAGTCGATATTGATTCGGAAACAATAACTTGTGCTCAAAAAAAATATGTTAAAAGCAATATCAGTTTCAAGATAGGTAGTACTGATTCAATCCCGATGGAAGATAATAGCATTGACGTTGTTGTGAGTTTTGAAACTATTGAACATCATGATAGACACGAAGAAATGATGAAAGAAATATCAAGAGTACTTAAACCAGATGGCTTATTAATAATCTCAACACCAGACAAGTTATATTATAGTGATTTAAGAGGATTTATAAATAAATTTCACGTCAAAGAACTGTATAAGGAAGAATTTAATTTTTTGATAAAATCTTTTTTTAAAAACACTCAATTCTTAAATCAAATGTATGTAAATTATAGTTCTATAATTATTGATAACAATGATTCAGAAAAAATTGAGTTGTTTGATGGTGATTATTCAAACATTAGAGTTTTAAAAAAGGATTTAACATATTTAATTGCAATAGCATCAAATGTGGAATTTCAAAAACAAAATTTTTCAGTCTTTGATGGTGTTCCTTTATTAATTAATAAAAATAATGAAATGCATAAAAATTTCAAATCAAGCACTACATGGAAAATAGGAAGTTTCTTTATGATTCCGTATCTGAAAATTAGAAAAATATTTGAATAATAATGCCCACTGTTTCCGTAATTATTCCCAATTATAATCATGCGATATATCTCAGACAGCGTATTGATACAGTTTTGTCGCAAACATTTCAGGATTTTGAGGTAATTATTCTTGATGACAACTCTACCGATAGTAGTAAAGAAATTATTGAGCAATACAGAGAAAATCCAAAAATCAATAAGGTTATTTTTAATGAAAAAAATTCGGGGGGCGTTTTTAAACAATGGATTAAAGGAATAGAAGCCGCAACAGGAGAGTTTATTTGGATTGCAGAAAGCGATGATTATTCATCAGGAAATTTTTTAGAAGAAACCGTAAAAACGCTTCGTGCCGATAAAACAGTAGGAATGGTTTTTACCGCAAGTACAACCGTAAATGAAGACGGAAACTATATTACCACCACCGAAAAAACAAAACACCACACTTTTGCGCAATTAAAAAACGCGGGAAATATCATCGACAATAAAAACATGCCCAATTTTCTGATTGCAGAAATGGTCATCGAAAATGCAAGTAGTGTACTTTTCAGAAAGAGTGCACTTTTGAATTTGGATTTCAATGAACTTGCCATGTTCAAAAACACAGGCGACCGTTTCGTGTATATCGGTATCGCTTTGCAAAGCAAAATTTACTATATTCCGAAGTTCTGCAATTTTATGCGGTCGCATCAGAAAAATACCACCAAACAAAATCTTGTCAACGGAAATCTTTACAGAGACAGAATGCGGGTTTTGAATTATTATTTTGACCATATTCTCAAATGCTCACCAAACCTAAAACCCATTGCAGATTTTTATAAAACCGATGTGTTTTTCTTTATCAATTTCTGTACATATCAAGAAAATTTACAGCTCCTGAATAATGTAAAAAAAACAAAGCAGATTTCGGGAGTACTTTATTATTTGGTAAAATATTATCTTTACTTGTTTAAAAAAAGAAACTTCAAAGCAAGAATTTTCAGAAGTATATATTACCGAATCTTGTTGCTGCAATTAGAAAAATAATAAAAAAATGAGTGTGCCGCTTTTCTCAATCCTTATCGCCAATTACAACAACGGAAAGTTTTTTGAAGACTGCTATCAAAGCATCATTGCACAAAGCTATGCCAATTGGGAAGCGATTGTTGTAGACGATGGCTCAACCGATGATTCTGTGGTGCTGATAAAAAAAATCATTGGCAACGATTCCCGTTTTAAATTGGTGTTGAATGAAAAAAACTACGGTTGTGGCTACACCAAAAGAAAATGTGCCGAATTAGCCAATGGAGAAATCTGTGCATTTCTCGATCCTGATGATGCCATTACTCCCGATGCAGTTGATTTGATGGTTGCTGAACACCTCAAAAATCCGGAAGCAGCCGTAATCTATTCCCGACCTTATTTTTGTGATGAATTTCTGAATGTACAAAACGAAATAAAATCAGAACAAATCCCGAATGGTGATCCGTATTTTTTTGACTTTCAAGGAAAAATATTTGCTTTTTTTTCCTATAAAAATGATTTTTATAAAAAAACGAATGGTATCAGCAGTGATTTGAAACGAGCCGTTGATAAAGATTTAGTACTGAAACTCTACGAAACCGGAACGTGCCTCTTTTTAGATAAATCCCTTTATAAATATAGAATTCATAAAGCGGGGATTTCTACCAATACTAATGAAGACAAAGCGTATTTTTGGTATTGGGTTACAATTATTGATGCCGCACGAAGAAGAAATGTAAATATTGAAGATTTGTTTTTAGAGAAAGCATTAAGCGGAAGAAGACAAACCGCTCTGCAAAAAGAAATTGACGGATACAACAAATCTTTTATATTTAAGGTTTTGAGAAAGTTAGGAGTGTTTAGAATATAATTTGTACTGAATCTTAATACATGAAAAAAACAGTTAAAATAAAATTTATAGGATTTTGGGACGGTTTTAATCCTGAAGAAAATGTGTTTTCAGAAGTATTGAAAAGACACTATAATGTGGTGGTTTCTGACAATCCGGATTATGTTTTTTGTTCGGTATTGGGAATTCCTTATGAAGAATGCAAATATGATGGAATCAGAATTCACTTTAATGGAGAAAACTATACACCAGATTTCAACATTCACGATTACGGGATTTCTTTTAATCATCTGCAATTTAGTGATAGACATTTAGAATATCCGCTGTATCTGATTAATCAGAGCATTGAATTGGCTAATAAAAAGCATCTTAACATTCATGAAAAAATCTTAGAAGAAAAACTCGGCTTTTGCAATTTTATATATGGAGTTAGCCGCGAATACAGAAATCAGGCACTCGAAAAATTCACCACTTACAAAAAAGTATTATCACCCGGAACAGGCAGCAACAATATGCCGAATCATCCGTTAGTAACTACGCTGGATCAGAAACTATCATTTCAGCGAAAAACCAAATTTACCATTGCGTTTGACAGCACACAACACCCTGGTTTTGTAACCGAAAAAATTCTGCATGGTTTTGCTTCGCAAACAATTCCCATCTATTTTGGTGCACCTGATATTGGCATTCACTTTAACAAAAAATCTTTTATAGATGTTGCTGATTATGATAATGACTTAGATAAAGTATTAGAAAAAATAATCGAGATTGACCAAGACGATGATTTATATTTGAGCATTTTGCGAGAACCGGTTTTCAATGATGAAAAATATGTAGAAAAAAAGCAAAAGCAATTCGAAGATTTTTTAGTGAATATTTTTAATCAAGACTTTGAAAATGTTTACAGAAGAAGCAGAATTGCAGCACCTCAATTTCACAATGAACGGCTGAAAAATTTCAGCTCAGTATATAAAGGTAGTTTTTTTAGCAAAATAAAATTAAACTTGTCAAGATTGATAAGAAATTAAAATGGGTATTAGAAATGTTTGAATAAAAACTATCACAATTCAAAAAAAAATACAAAAAATGCATCTCTTACAAATAAAAACGATAATCGTGAATTTCCGGAAACTGAAATTACGAAATCTATATTTTATGCTTTTTACTCCAGGAGTGAGGGGGAAAGAAGCCGTACTATTGGGTATAGGAAATTTTTATTATCGGTTAAGATCAGGGAGTAAAATTAATATCAAAAAAGGATCTCTAATTATTAATGATGATTTCAGTGAACCAAATCCGTTTATCGGTGTTTTAAAAATGAATGAAAATTCTGAATTAGCTGTTGATGATACCTTCGTAATCCACTCATCTTGCCACATTCTTATAAACAGCAGTGCAAAACTCAATTTAGGGAGCGGTTATATCCACAGAAATTCTAAAATAAGATGTTTTCATGAAATTAACATAGGAAATGATGTCGCAATTTCAGAAAATTTTACGATTTGGGATACAGATGCACACACTATTGTTGGGAAAGAAAACAATATTACAAAACCAGTTAATATAGGAAATCACGTTTGGATCGGAACGAACGTAACAGTTCTCAAAGGAGTAAACATAGGAAATGGAGCAGTAATTGCAGCCGGTTCGGTTGTTACTAATGATATACCGCCACGAACTTTGGCGGGAGGAGTTCCTGCAAAAATCCTTAAAGAAAATATTGATTGGAGGTAGAACATAAGAAGTTATGCACAAAGTAAGCATCATCATACCGATTTACAATGTAGAACTTTATCTTTCCAAATGTTTGGATAGTGTTATTCATCAAACGTATAAGAATCTTGAAATCATTTTGATCAATGACGGCTCCACCGATTCTTGCCCGCAAATCTCTGAGGAATATGCAGTGAAAGATGTTCGAATAAAAGTAATCCATAAAAAAAACGGCGGTTTATCTGATGCCAGAAATGCAGGATTAAAAATTGCATCGGGAGATTTCATCTCTTTTGTAGATAGTGATGATTTGTTGTCTTTGGATTTTTGTCAAAAATTATTAAATACAATTATCGAAACTCATGCAGATATTGCAGAATGTGAGTTTTATCCGTTTGAAACAGAAACAGAATTAGAAGAAATTTCTATTCAATACGATACAAAAGCCGAAATATTTGAAACAGAAAAGGCATTAGAATTATTAATCAGAGAGCAACTGAAACAAGTCGTTTGGAATAAACTTTATCGCAAAGAAGTTATTGCGGGACTGCAATTTCCGGTAAGCAAAATCAATGAAGATGAATTTTGGACCTATAAAGTTTTCGGCAATGCTAAGAAAATAGCAAAGATTCCCAATATGCTTTATTTTTACCGAAAACAATCGGAAAGCATTATGGGAAAGAAATATTCCATAAAAAGATCAGACGGTTTACAGGCATTAGAAGAAAGAATTTGGTATGTGAAACAACATTTTCCCAATCTCGAAAATTTAGCAATCAGGAAATTTTGTATGGGTTCAATGTGGCATTATCAGCAAATTGAGCAGCATAGTGAAATTGACCCGCAAAAAGAATTCAGGAAAAATATTTTTCAAAAAGTGAAAAAATATAATAGTTTTTCTATCTACAAAAATTGGCAACTGAAAGATGTTTTTTGGTATCGAATTTTTTTGTTTTCACCAAAAATTTTTGTAAAACTCCGCCATTATAACGAAGTGAGAATCCAAAAGAGAAATTTAAAATAGATGGTTAATACAATTCGACAAAGATTGGCAATTGTCATCAACAGAAATCCGGATTTGAAAAACTCTCTGTTGATGCTTATGGATTATTTTCATGAGTATAAACAAATTTTTGTAGGAATTTTTACCAGAAATCCGGCTTACTTTAAACATATATTTAATTCAAAAGTTATTGCAAAGCCGGGAACGTTGGGTTTTTCAGGCGGTGCTTTCAATCCCGGTACAATTATTTTAGATGATAATAAAATTCTGCTTTTGGCAAAATCACAGATTTTACCTTGGTACAAAGCGAGAGGAAAAAATAAAAAATATTTTTTAAAAGGAAGTCCTGTTGGTTTTATCCTCGACAGAGATTCCCTAAAAACTAAAGAGAATTTTGTCGTTAAAGATTTCAACAATTTTCCTGTAACAGATGATTATGCCATAGAAGATTTCAGAATGTTCAACTGGAAGGCAAAGAAAATAATTAACCACAGTTGGATTGTAAAAGCAAAAACATCGGGTATTATCAATCAACAATCGGTAAAATCTGCATTATCAGTATTTGAAGAAGAAAACAATTCCATCAAATTTTGTGCATTCCCAAAAGTAGATTTCCCTGTTCAAGATATTGAAAAAAACTGGGTGTATAAAGAAAATGATGAAAAATTATTGTTGTTTTATTCGGTGAATCCTTATCGGGTTTTAAGTTTGGAAGAGGAAGAAAGTTTCAGTTTCAGAACCATCATCAATCAAGAATTTTCAGATAAGATGATAAATCCCGGTGGTTTTGGAACGATGGTTTCGTTCAGCACAAATCCTGTTGATTTTGATGACCGATATTGGTTAGTCATTATTCATCAAATCAAATATAAATTTACCGGTCGTTGTTATTTTCATTGGGCGGTATTGATTGATAAAGCTACATTGTTACCTGTTAAAATCACGTCAAAACCCATTTTTTCGGGAATGGGAGCAAGAGGTAGAGTTCCGGGTTACAGATATATTTCTTCGGTTTTGAAAACAGATGACGAAATTCTGTTTTTTGCAGGAGAAGGCGATATATTTGTTACCGTAACCAAAAAGAAAATAAAGGAGATAGAAAATTTGTTGGTAGAAATCTAAACTTTAAACTTGTCAACGTTCAAAATCTTGACAATGCTAAATGTTCTCAAAATAAAAATAAATTTCTATTTTTGAAATGTCTTAACGAATCGTAAAAATGGATATCAAAAATACACTGATAGAGCCAGAACGCTTTTATCATATCTACAATCATGGCGTAAATGGTGAAACCATTTTTAAAACCAAAAAAAATTATCCTTATTTCCCCTACAAAACCATATTGAGTAATACAACAACATTTCTGAAAAGGGAAGATTTGCTTGATTTATATAGAGACCAAGAGAATTCTGTATTTTGCTATAAAAAAGAAACGAGCTATGAATTTTGAAAGCAAGACTTCAACCAATCTTGACAAGGTTAAAGTATTATTTGTAATCCCGACATTAATGTATGGTGGTGCAGAAAAAGTATTGGTAAATCTAGTCAATAACTTAGATAAAACCAAATATGATGTTACGTTGTTCTCAATTTTTAATGTGGGCGTAAACAAAGATTTTCTCGATTCTTCGGTACGTTACCAATATCGTTATCCAAAACTTTTTCGTGCAAATACATACTATTTTAATTTATTTTCGCCCAAAAAACTGTTCCGAAAATTCATCAAAGAAGAATATGATATTATCGTATCTTATCTCGAAGGTCCCGCTGCAAGAATTGTTTCCGGCTGCCAAAATCCCAAAACCAAAAAAATCTCTTGGATTCATATTGAGTTTCGTGATGAAAAAGGTGCAAAAGTCGGCTTTCGTAATTTGGAGGAAGCGAAAAAAGGATATAATAAATTTGAACGGATTGTTGCCGTTTCACAAGTGGTAAAATCAAATTTCAGTGCCGCTATAAAACCGAAAAAACAGGTAGAAGTACTCTATAATACCAATGAATCAGATGCTATTGTAGAATTGGGAAAAGAAAAAATAAGTCCCGACGTTTTAGAGGGTAAAATCAACATTATTTCTGCCGGAAAACTAATTCCTACTAAAGGATTTGACCGACTTTTAGAGGTTCATAAAAGATTGATAGATGAAGGAATTGTACACTCCATTTCCATTTTGGGAATCGGTGCAGAACGCAGCAATTTAGAAAATAAAATAAAAGAATTGGGTCTTGAAAACAGCTTTAAATTATTAGGATTTCACAAAAATCCATATAAATACATTGCTAAAAGCGATTTGTATGTTTGCTCTTCTTGGCGAGAAGGTTTCAGTACAGCAGTTTCCGAAGCGTTGATTTTGGGGATTCCTGTAGTGAGTACCAATTGTTCCGGTGCAAAAGAATTGTTGGGAGAAAATAACGAATACGGAATCGTAACCGAAAACAGCACCGAAGGTATTTACAAAGGAATAAAAGAAATTCTAACACAACCAAATTTGCTCAATCATTATAAAAAGCAGGCAGAAATCAGAGCCGAATTTTTCTCGAAAGAAAAAACGGTAAAAGCCGTTGAACATTTATTAGACGAGTTGATGAATGAATAAGCTAATCTCGGTAATTGTACCGGTTTACAATGCAGAAAAGTATTTGGAGCGATGTTTAGAAAGTATCGTTACACAAACATATCCTCACCTTGAAATTATTGTGGTTAATGACGGTTCAACCGATCAATCACCAAAACTCATTAATCGATTTGTAGAGAAAAATACAGGAATCATTGCTGTTCATCAAAAAAACAAAGGAGTTTCTGCTGCAAGAAATGAAGGACTTAGCCGTGCAAAAGGTGATTTAATTGGTTTTGTAGATGCAGATGATGTTATTTTACCGGATATGTATCAATTCCTTTTAAGTAATTTGCTGGAAAACGATGCAGATATTTCGCATTGCGGATTTGAATTGGTAAAAAAGAATTCTACCGTGAAATTTCACGATACCGGAGTTTTTTTAGTGCAAGATAAAAACCAAGCCATTGCAGAGCTCCTTTCCGGAAACAGAATAGAACCGAGTAGTTGTACAAAACTCTATAAAAAATCGGTACTAAATAATGTTCGTTTTGCAGAAGGAATCAAATGGAATGAAGACCTGCTTTTTAATGTACAGGCATTTAACAATGCTGAAAAATCTGTCTTTCATGATATTGTAAAATATCGGTATATGCAAAATGCGCAATCTGCTTCGCAGCAATCTTTTTCGTTAGAAATGGCAGAAAGCATTTATAGGGTAAGTGTAGAAATTAAAGAATCTCTAACTGATGAAAAAAGCAAAAGAGCAGTAGATGTTTTTTATGCTTCAAAAGTTGTTACCTTGCTTCAACAAGTAAATAGAAATGGTTTGCAATCGGCGGGTTTTACCAAGCGGTTGAAAAAAGAAGCTACACAGCTCAATCTCAAAGGAATGGGATTTCGGCTGCAGTTTCTGAAATTTTTATTAATTAAAATTCCTTTTCTGTACGGATTGTTTCGGTATATTTATGACTTGTTTTTTACAAAAGAACAGAAATGGAAAGACCATTAACAAAGGGTTTTTGTTCAACCATCTATGCATTTAATTTTATATTATAAAACAGCCCAATAGAAATGGAAACAGAAAATAAATAGTTTATGAAAATATTGGTTTTACTTTTACAAATTTTATATATTCCGCACTTGGTTCTTTTCCTTGTGTCATCTGAACAAGAAAAAATTATTGCAGATTTATATGCAAGAAAACCTTCGCAAACCAATAAGCTAAAAATTATTTATGATTTGAGTTTAACGCTTTCCCAAAAAAGAGATTTCAGAACGTTATTTTATTTCCGAACCAAAGGTTTTTGTACTAATGTTTTAAGAGTTTTTTACCCGAAAGAACGTTCTTTTATTATTGATGTTCATACAAAAATAGGAGGCGGTTTAAAATTAGCACACCCTTATTCTACAATACTCAATGCAGAAAGTATTGGGGAAAATGTGTATGTGAATCATTTGGTTACAGTAGGAGAAAAAAACGAAAAAAAGCCAATCATCGGGAATAATGTAGAGCTTCATGCAGCAAGTATGGTTATAGGCGGAATAACTATCGGTGATAATGCAATCATAGGAGCAGGAGCAGTGGTGGTAAAAGATGTTCCGGAAAATGCAGTAGTTGCAGGTAATCCCGCAAAAATCATTAGATTCTATGTTTAATTTTAGTGTGCAAAACTCTACTATCGGCTCTTTTCATACTATATATGCAATTGCATTTTATTGTTTATGGTAAATTTGCGAAAAAAATAAAGGAAAGAACTTTAAAGAATATATCAATATGGATCTGATTCCTATTTCTTCTTATGTCCCGTTCTTTTTCCACTTCATGATGTTTATGGTGGTGGTTACACTTTATTATGGGCTTGTCTATGATATGTATACCCAGATTAGCCGCACTTTTGCCATCAGTGTCGGCTGGTTCTTATTGTTCTTCATCACTTTGTACATGGGTTTAAGACCGGTAAGTGACATTTATTTTGGTGACATGGGAATCTATCAAAAGATATTTTTGGAAGCTCAACGCGGGCTAGAAGTAAGGGTTGAAAAAGATTTTCTCTTCAATTACTTCATGTTGTTTTGCACCAAAATCATGTCCGCTCAAATGTTTTTCTTGTTGGTAGATATTCTTTATATCATACCGATGTTCCTTTTTGCTCGCAAATATTCCACTGGATATTGGTACTATGTCTTTCTGCTTTTTTTGACTTCTTTTTCTTTCTGGACTTATGGAACCAACGGAATCCGAAACGGAATTGCCACATCGCTCTTCATTCTTGCCCTATATTTTTATGAGAGAAAAATATTGATGTACGGCATTATGGCTTTAGCGTTGGGTTTCCATAATTCATTGATGATTCCTATTGCCGCTTATTTTGTTGCTGCACTATGGAAAAACCCTAAAGTATATCTGTATATATGGCTCACTGCAATTCCGCTTTCATTGCTTTTTGGCAATCAGTGGGAAGCATTGTTTATGTCGCTGGGTTTTGAAGACCAACGTGTTACGGGATATCTTTCCGGGGTAGATGAAAGCGAAGGATTTCGTTTCACCGGGTTCCGTTGGGATTTTGTGTTCTACAGCGGTTTTGCTATTTTCGCTGGATATTATTTCATTTTCAAAAAGAAAATCACAGATAAATTTTACATTCACTTATTCGGGATTTATGTCGTTGCCAATGCTTTTTGGATTTTAGTTATCCGCGCCAACTTCTCTAACCGTTTTGCATATCTTTCATGGTTTCTAATGGCACCGGTAATTGCATATCCTATGCTGAAATACAAAATGTGGCCGGATCAGCATAAAATTTTAACTATCGTCATCTTTTTTTATTATATGTTTACTTATCTCTTATTTTTGCGAATGTGATGAAACCGATTAAAATTTTACAAGTATGTACAGTGCTCAATCGTGGTGGCGCAGAAGTAAATCTACTTAACTACTACAAGCATATCGACCGCGAAAAATTTCATTTTGATTTTTTAGTTCACCGGTTTGAAGAGGGCGCATTAGAAAAAGAAATTGAAGAAATGGGAGGTCGAATTTTCCGAATCAGTCCTCTTCATCCCTTTACCTTTCGAAAATGCAAAAGAGAAATGCGCAAATTTCTTGACAATCACCGTGATTATGACATTATCCACAACAATACTTCTGAACTGGGATTTTTCATGTTAAAGATTTCCCGAAAATTAGGATTCCCTATTCATATCATTCATGCACACAATTCAGAGATAGAGAGAGATTTGAAGTCACCTTTCAGATATTTATGGAGAAACCGCATCAGAAATATTTCTGATAATCATTTCACCTGCGGAAAAGATGCGGCAATTTGGCTCTTCGGCGAAAAAAAAGCAAAAGAAGCATGGCAAATGAACAATGCCATAGAAACCCAGAATTTTATTTGGAATCCCAAATCGGCAAATCAAATAAAAGAGTGTGAAAACATTTCTGGAAACATGAATTTCATTCATGCCGGAAGATTCTTTCGTCAAAAAAATCATATTTTCATGCTCGACGTTTTTGCCGAAATAGTGAAACAAAAACCGGAAGCAAAACTTTATTTAGCAGGAGATGGCGAATTGAAAACAGATATCGAAAATAAGATAAAAGACTATCAGTTGGAAAAAAATGTAATACTTCTGGGTGTGAGAAATGATGTAAACCAACTCCTTCAAGCGATGGATTATTTCCTTTTTCCCTCTTTATTTGAAGGACTTCCTCTCGCTTTTATAGAAGCACAGGCAACCGGAATCAAGTGCTTTATTTCAGACGGTGTACCCAAAGAAGGAATTTTGGTGAAAGAAAATGTAGAAGTAATTCCCTTGCAAAAATCTGCCAAAGAATGGGCAGAAACTATCTTGAAAAATTTACAATATGACAGAAAAGATACCTCAGAAGTTATACGAAATACAGGATATGATATAGCAGAAAACGCAAAAAAATTAGAAGAAAAATATTTGGAATTATTGAATAAATAGTTGCAATTCATGAAAGGTGCAGTTGGTATAACCCAAAATCTAAAACATGAATCTTGCACCCCACAACTTGCATCTCGAAAACAAATGAAAAAATTAACCATTTTCACGCCCGCTTACAACCGTGCTCATCTGTTGCCACGTCTGTATGAAAGTTTGAAAAACCAAACCTGCAAAGATTTTGTTTGGCTGGTTGTAGATGATGGTTCAGAAGATAATACCCATGACGTTATTCAAAATTTTCGGAACGAAAAAATTATAGATATTGAGTATTGTTTTCAAGAAAATCAAGGAATGCACGGGGCACATAACACGGCTTATTCCAAAATAATAACCGAACTCAATACCTGTATTGATTCAGATGATTTCATGCCATTCAATGCAGCGGAACTCATTGTCAACAAATGGAACAGTATTCAGGATAAAGAAAAATTTGCAGGAATTGCAGGATTAGACGCAACCGTTGATGGCAAATTAATTGGCACAAAATTCACTAAAGAAACCACCACACTCGAGGATTTTTATCTCGGCGGAGGGAAAGGTGACAAAAAGTTGGTTTATAGAACTTCGGTAATGAAACAGTATCCTGATTATCCTTTGTTCTCAGGTGAAAAATATGTTGGTTTGGGTTATAAATATCTGTTGGCAGATCAGGATTATGAATTGGTAACACTCAATGAAATTTTGGTTTTGGTAGATTATCAGCAAGGCGGTTCGTCTATGAACATGTTTCGGCAGTATTACCACAATCCGAATGGTTTTGCCTTTATAAGAAAGCAAGGCATGGTTTTATCAAAATCCCGAAAAAGAAGATTTGTTGAAGCAGTACATTATGTATCTTCAGGTTTAATTTCCAGAAATAGAAAATTTATTGCCGAATCTCCTAAAAAACTCATGACCATTTTGGCATTTCCTTTCGGTTTCTTGTTATTTTTGCTCGTTCGCTATAAAAACAGAACTTCATCTAAAAGCAAAGAACTGTAAACATAAAATGAAACTCTTCCGCATATCCACCGTTCCCATTTCGCTGAACCTGCTTTTAAAAGGTCAGTTGAAATATCTTAATCATTTTTACGAAGTTACGGCAATTTCCGGTGCAGGAAAAGATTTGCAAGAAGTGCGGGAAAGAGAGGGCGTGAAGACATTCCCCATTACAATCGAAAGACAGATTTCGCCTGTGAAAGATTTGATTTCGCTCATCAAACTCTATCGTTATTTTAAAAAAGAAAAGCCGGCGATTATACATTCCATCACGCCAAAAGCAGGATTGTTGTCTATGATTGCAGGTAAATTGGCAGGCGTTCCCGTGAGAATGCACACTTTTACCGGATTGATTTTCCCTCACAAAGAAGGGCATTTTCAATCGCTTCTGGTTTTTATGGATCGTTTACTCTGCAAATTTGCGACTCACGTTTATCCCGAAGGAAATGGTGTGAAAGAAGATTTATTGGCACATCACATTACCAAAAAGCCACTGAAAATAATAGGAAACGGAAATGTAAACGGAATTGATTTGGAGCATTTTTCGCCGAATCAGGTTTCGATGAACGACAGAAACGAATTGCGAGAAAAAATTGGTTTTTCGGAAAGCGATTTCGTGTTTGTATTTGTAGGCAGATTGGTAAAAGATAAAGGAATTAATGAATTGGTTTCTGCATTTTCCACTCTCCAACTCACACACACACCAACTCCCAAACTTTTGTTCGTGGGTCCGACTGAACAGCATCTCGATCCGATTTTGCCGGAAACTTTAGCAGAAATAGAAAAAAATCCCGATATTGTCGCCACAGGTTTTCAGCAAGATGTACGGAAGTATTTAGCAATCAGTAATGCATTGGTTTTCCCGAGTTACAGAGAAGGTTTGCCAAATGTGGTGTTGCAGAGTTTGGCGATGCAACTTCCGGTAATTGCAAGTGATATTAACGGTTGCAAAGAAATCATTAACGATAATGAAAACGGTATAAAAGTGGAAGTGAAAAATGTAACAGAACTGAAAGAAGCAATGCTAAAATTACTGACTGACAAAAATTTTTATGAAAAATTGAAAGCCAAAACCCGCGAAAGCGTACAACCGTATTGCCGCGATTTGGTCTGGAAATCACTTTTAGAAGAATATCGAGAATTAGAAAGAGCCAATGGAAATAAGAAATTTTGAACCTTGAACCCTGAATCTTGCACCCAATGAAAAAATTAACCATTTTCACGCCCGCTTACAACCGTTCTCATCTTTTGCCGCGGCTGTATGAAAGTTTGAAAAACCAAACCTGCAAAGATTTTATGTGGCTCATTGTAGATGACGGTTCTACTGACCAAACTGCAGAATTGGTCGAAATGTGGAAACAAGAAAATCTTTTAGAAATACAATATATTTACCGGGAAAACGGTGGAATGCTCGCTGCACACCAAACTGCTTATTCGGCAATCATAACCGAACTCTGTACCTGTATTGATTCTGATGACTGGCTTCCCGAAAATGCAGTAAAGCTCATTTTGGCTTCCTGGGAAAAATACGGCGATGAAAACTGTTGCGGAATCATAGGTCTTGATGCATATGCAGACGGTAAAGTTATCGGAACAAAATTTCCCGACTCTCCTTGGAAATGCCGCTTTGTCGATTTTTTCAGCAACGGAGTAACTGGTGATAAAAAATTTGTTCATCAGGTTTCCGTCATCAAAAAATTTCTTCCCTATCCGGAATTCCAAAAAGAGCGATTCCGCGTAACTAGCTATCTCTATTATTTTATGGGCGAGAATTATCATTATTATGCTCTCAATGAAACCTTTTGTATGGTAGAATATCAGGAAGATGGACTTTCAAAAAATATCATCACTCAGTATAGGCAGAGTCCGAAATCTTTTGCACAGTTCCGTATTGCTGCAATGAAATTCATGCCCCGCTTGAAAGACAGATTCAGACACGCCATTCATCTGAATGCGTCTATGATTTTGGCAGGTGATTTCAGTTTTTTTCATCAGTCTCCGAATCGTTTTCTTACGGCAGCAGCATTTCCTGCCGGATTATTATTGTATTTTTACATTCGCTTTACCCCGAAAACATCATTAAATAAAAAATTAAACCGTGCATGAAAGCAATTATAATTCCCGGAATTAATGACATGAACAAAGGTGATCAAGCGTTGATTTGGGAATCGGTGCGTTTGGTTGAAGATTTGGGATTATTTGATACAGTAAAGGTTTTGGCAAATGGCGATACTCCCGAAGAAATGGAGCAACTTTGCAGCCAAAGCCGTTTAAGAGGAATAAAATTAGTGTATAACATACTGCCTCATCCGAGAAGAGGGAAACATGGTGAAGATTTTCGTGAAGCATACAGTGACAGGTTTCGGCTGGTTTTCAATGCGGTAAAAGATTTTTTCAGTTTGAGTTTTTTTCAGCACAATCTGAACCGACCTGCTTTATTGTCTACTTTTTTTGACCAAAATATGATTCATGCAATTCGTGAATTCAGAGAAGCAGATGTGATTTTTGTGAAAGGTGGCGGATTTATCCATGCTTATGGCGAATTATCTGCTCCGTATTTGATGTGGTATTTTTTGTTTTATGTGCGACTTGCTAAAAAAATGAAAAAAAAGGTGGTGATTCTCCCGAATTCTTACGGTCCTTTTCGGGGAATCGGGGTGAAAACTCAGGTGAAAAAAGCACTACAATCAGCAGATATTATTTATGCAAGAGAATATCAATCAGCTTCAGAATTGGGTGAGTTATTGAAAAAGAAAATTCCTGTAGCTAAAGATTTGGGCTTTTTTCTTCAAAAAAACGGAACAAAGAAACTTTCTGATTTTCTACCAGAATCTGTGCAGGATAAAAACATTCTGAAAGTTGGTTTCACGGTTCGTCCGTGGAGATTTCCCGGAAGTCTGAATGTAGAACGGCAGTTTGAAAACTATTTGCAAAGTGTAAATACTTTGGTGAATGATTTGACAAAGAAAGGTTACGTTGTATTTTTCTTTAACCAATCTATCGGTCCCAATTCTCATGAAGACGACAGAATTGCGATTGCTGAAATCATGAAAATGCAAAACGAAAACCCAAATGTTTTTTGGCTCAACTATGATTTTACCTGCGAAGAATTACAATCTCTGTACAGCGAACTCGATTTTATGGTCGGAACTCGATTCCATTCTGTGATTTTTTCTATGCTTTCAGGTGTTCCGTCTTTAGCAATCGGTTACGGCGGCAACAAAGCCGGTGGAATTATGGGCGATTTCGCTTTAGATGATTACACCATTCCGATTGATGAACTCACTCCAGAACTTTTGGTCAATACCTTTGAAAAACTTGCACAAAACGGTGAGCAAATCAGGGAACAACTTCGGCAATTTCAAGAGCAGTTGCAAACCTCCAGAAACAGTTTGATTTCCGAAATCAAGGAATTGGTCATCAATTCTGAAAAATAGAATAGATAATAAAATTCAAAATAGAGTTCAGTTATTCTTCTAAATAAAGGATTTAAACATGTTGAAAGTTTAGATAAAAACCGGAGAATTTTTGTCCGTAAACAAAAGCAATAAATCAATGTAGTATAAATCAGTAAATTTGCAAATCATCAAATTACCGCATCCATGCTTTTTCTTATTCCTGCTTATCTTTCCGAGGAATCGCCGATAGAATATTTTGCACCCGTCATCAAAGAATATATTCTGAAAACAGATTATTTTTTTGTGGAAAACGAAAAAACGGCAAGAAAAATCATTAAATTTTTCTGCCCAGAAAAAAGACAGCCGGATTTAAAATTATTTCTGCTCAACAAATATTCTGAAAACGAAGATTTGAAAGAAGCCCAAAATCTGATGAAAAACGGACAGGATTTCGCATTGCTTTCCGAAGCAGGACTTCCGTGTATTGCAGATCCCGGAAATCTGATGGTGAAATGGTGCCACGAAAACAACATCAAAGTTATTCCCATAAATGGACCATCTTCCATTATTTTGGCATTGATTTCAAGCGGTTTCAACGGACAGGAATTTACGTTTCACGGTTATCTTCCGATTGACAAATCCGAGAAAAAACATAAAATTCAGTTTCTGGAAAATCAGCTACAGAAAACAGGATATTCGCAGATTTTTATGGAAACTCCTTACAGAAATAATCAGCTTTTAGAAGATTTGGTTAAATTTTTAAATCCGGATACAAAACTTTGTATCGCAGCAAACATCAACAATCCTACAGAAGAATTTATCAAAATGCGGCGAATCAAAGACTGGCAAAAACAAAAACCGGAACTTCATAAAATTCCGGCGGTTTTTGTATTGGGGAAATAATAAGCTAATTTCTTAATCCCGAAAAGCACGTTCTAAATCGGCAATCAAATCCTCATGGTCTTCAATTCCTGTGCTTAGTCTTACCAAATCATCGGTAATTCCCAGTTCTGCTCTTTTTTCTTCAGGAATTGAAGCGTGGGTCATCATTGCAGGGTGATTTGCCAAAGATTCTACACCACCTAAACTTTCTGCCAAAGTAAATACTTTCAGCTTTTCTAAAAACTTCACGGCATCTTCTTTTTTTCCTGATTTAAAGGTAAATGAAACCATTCCGCCGAAACCGTTTTTCATCTGTTTTTTCGCCAAATCAAATTGAGGGTGATTTTCTGAACCGGGATAAAAAATCTGCGCAACTTTCGGGTGATTTTGCAGATATTCTGAAATTTTCAAACCGTTTTCCGAATGTCTTTGCATTCTGAGAGCCAAAGTTTTAATGCCTCTCAAAACCAAATAAGAATCCATAGGTGCTAAAATTCCGCCGCCTGCAAATTGTATAAAATGCAGCTTTTCACCGAGTTCTGCTGTTTTGGCAATCAGCGCACCTGCAATCACATCAGAATGACCGCCTAAATATTTCGTAGCGGAATGCATCACAATATCTGCTCCCAAATCCAGCGGCTGCTGAATATATGGTGTTGCAAAAGTATTGTCAACTGCAACTAAAATATCTTTTCCTTTTACCAAATTGGTAACAGCTTTTATATCAACCAATTTCATCAAAGGATTTGTAGGCGTTTCAATCCAAATGAGTTTAGTTTTGTCATTAATCAACTCTGAAATTTTTGAAACTTCATCAAAATTTACGAAAGTAAATTTCAGCTGGTATTTCTCAAACATTTTGGTAAACATTCTGTACGTTCCGCCGTATAAATCATCTACAGCAATCACTTCATCGCCCGGATTGAGCAATTTTAAAACGCAGTCTATTGCCGCCAAACCCGAAGCAAAAGCCAATCCTCTATCTCCGTTTTCTATGGAAGCCAAACTGTCTTCCAAAGCTTGTCTTGTAGGATTTGCCGCTCTGGAATATTCGTAACCGGAATGAATTCCCGGCGATTTCTGTGCAAAAGTTGAGGTTAAAAATACAGGAACGTTTACAGAACCAGTCGCTGATTCGTGATGTTGTCCTCCGTGGATTACTTTGGTGTTGAAGTTCATAATTTGATTTGTTAATTTATTGATGTGGTAATGTGATAATAAGAAGATGAGAATTTTCAGTGAATCACCAAATCATCACATCAACAAATTATCATATTGATTTACATTTTTATCGCTGATTTTATCGCAAATTCTTCTGCTGTTTCTTCCAGCCATTGTGCAACGTCTTCTTCTCCGGTTGCTCTTTGATAGGTATTGGATAAAGATATTAAAATCTGGTGAAGAAACATTTTCATGTCATCTATCGGCATTTCTTTCGTCCAAAGGTCTATTCGCAGTGCTTCCTTTTTTTTATCGTCCCACACGGAAATCATTGTTGCTTTGGTTTCTTCTTTTTCTATTCCGCCGTCTGTTGCGTTCCAGAACATTTTTTCGGGAACATGGTTTTCATCAAGTTCAATGTCTATGGTAATTTGGGTTTTTCTCATTGTTTTAATTTGAAAATTTGGGAATGTGCCAATTTGAAAATATTTTTCTTACTCAAAGAATTTTCAAATTCTCAAATTTAGCGCATTCTCAAATTACATTTTAGGTTTATAATCACTTTGGTTAAATATTTCTTGTGCGTTTATTTTCAAAAAATCTTTCAGTTTGGTATCGGTATTTTTCCTGAAAAAATTTCTGCAGATTTGCCAACCAGTAAAAATTCCGATTTGCGGGGAAGATTCATTATCGATTTCGGTATAAAATTTAGAGAATGGAGCGGGATTGATGAATCTGTCATTTAATTGTGAATCATCACTGAAAATCAAATCATTTTCCACAAAATAATTCCACACATTCGCTTCGTTTGCTTTTGCCCATTCGTATTGTTTCAAGGTATAATTTATTTTTAACTCATCGGGAAAACTAGGCAGAAAAGCATCTTGCAACGTCATCAATTTCCCTTGATAAACAAGCCGGTCGATAAATTTTTGATGATCCGCATTATAAGGTACGAAATTCTCAGCAAAAATTTCAGATACTTTCGGAATGATATTCTGCGGATTCATCGATTTTTGAAAATACGGATACAACCCTTTGTAATTAACATTGTTTTCACCCATAAATCCTGTTACATCTATAAAAAGCATTTTGTCTTTCGGCTGATAAAAAATCGGTTCCATGATTCCTTGTAAAGCAGATGAATACAAAAAAACTTTGGGTTCTTCAAATTCCGGAAAATAGTATTTGATGTGCGAAAACAAATCCGTCAAATCTTTATTGAGCGTTGCAATATTAATTTTTGAAATCGCTTCGTGGTAGATTTTGGTTTCATTTTTATCGGCTCTTCTTAAGGCAAAATCTTCATCGGAAACACTCCCCTGAAACCAAGGATATTTTTGTTTAAAGTTTTCGAGCGGAACGTTCTCATCGTAAAACTCTTTGGAAATATCAGTAATTTCCACTTTTTCCGCAGGATTTTTGATTTCAACGTTCCAAATATTTTCAGGATTTTTTTTGCAGGAAATTACACCGAAAACCACTGAAAACAGTAAATATCTAAAAAACTTCATTATTTTTACATCAGATTTTTAAGCATACAAAAATACGAATTTTAATGTTGATAAAACCATTTGAAACCCAGAGATTACAACTTCGTCCTTTGCAAAAATCAGACTCAGCGAGATTATTTCTTTTAGATAGCAATCCCGATGTGATGAAATATGTAGGACAACCGGTTCTTACAAAACCCGAAGAATCCGAAAAAGTAATTGAAATGATTCAGGCACAATACGAAAAATTTGGAGTCGGAAGATATGCTGTTGTGGAAAAGCAAAGCGAACTTTTAATCGGTTGGTGCGGACTCAAATTCAATACCGAAAATGTGAACGGATACCAAAATTTTTACGAGCTCGGTTATCGTTTTCTTCCTGAATTTTGGGGAAAAGGTTATGCTAAAGAATCTTCGCGAGGTTTTATAGAAAAAGCATTTAATGAAATTAAAATTGATACGCTTTATGCTTATGCACATTCTGAAAATGCTGCTTCCAATTCGGCTTTACAGAAATTAGGATTTGAGAAAACCGGTGAATTTCAAGAACCGGACGGAATCTGCTTTTGGTATGAAATGAAGAAATGATGCAAGTTGGAAGATGAAACTTGAAACTTTGAACTCGAAACAAAATAGTTTATGCAAACAGAAAAAATAATAACCCA
>CAZHFE010000012.1:0-39987 GCA_964532055.1 uncultured Kaistella sp.
AGATTTCAAAAAACTGATTTTAGAACATTACAGTTTTCTGAAACGCCCTGTATTTATAACTGACAAAGAAATTTTTGCAGGGAGCGATAAAAATAATCTGGAAAAACTGAATGAATTTTTCGGGAAATAAAAACCCGCAATTTATCGTGAACCTACCTGTACATTTCCAAATATTTTTCTGCTGATTTTTCCCAAGAGAAATCGTAATTCATATTTTGGTGAACCAAAGAATCCATAATTTCTTTTTTGGGGTAAATCTGCAAACCGCGACGAATAGCGTGAACTGCATCATCTGCAGAAGCATTTCCGAAATTGATTCCGCTTCCGGCGGTAGAAATGTCTGCAACAGTATCTCTCAATCCTCCGGTGAAACGCACAATAGGAACTGTTCCGTAACGCATTGCATACATTTGGTTCAAACCGCATGGTTCTACACGAGATGGCATCAAAAGAAAATCTGATGAAGCATAAATCTTATGCGAAAGATATTCCTTATAACCTAATTCTAAAGCGAAATTAGCATGAGTTCGGCTCAGTTCGTTCAATTGCTGTTCCACTTGATTTTCGCCGGAACCCAAAATCATGATGCTTAATCCGCCATTTGTTTGACGAATGATTTTTTGCACAATATCGGGTAACAAATCTGCACCTTTTTCTCCGGCAAATCTACCAATGAAACTTACGAGTGGTAAATCGGGATTCAAACCGTATTCATTGCAAAGTGCTTCTTTGTTTTTCCATTTTCCGGTGAGTGCATTTTCATTATCGAAATTAAAATCGAGAAACGTATCGGTTTCAGGATTCCAAACTTCTGTATCGATTCCGTTGATGATTCCGTACGCTTTTGCGTGTTCTTGCTGAACCAGCGATTCTAAACCTTTGAAATTTTGGAAAAGTTCGTGCAGATAACCTTCGGAAACCGCATTGAAAGCATGACAAACTTTAATCATCGCCGCCAATGGATTGATATAACCGTCCCAATCGAGCAATCCTATTTTATCGCCGTGATACCAAGGAAAATAATCGAGCATTTCCCATTTCATCTGTCCTTGATATTCGCCGTTGTGTATTGTTCCTATGGTTTTTACGCCTTTAAGGAATTTGAATTCGGGACAGTTTTCTATCATGAATGGAACGAGTCCTGTGTGATAATCATGGCAATGCAAAACATCGGGACGTATTTTCATGGCAGTGAGCCAATGTAGAACGCCGTGCTGAAAAGCTAAAAACTGATAACTTTCATCTCTGTAACCGTAAGGATTTTCGCGGTCGAGAAGTCCCGGTATTTTTACCAGATACAAATCAAAACCTAAAACATTTGTTGTTTCTTTCATCACAGTAACCTGCAATGTGTTCTGGTTTTGGTGAATCCACCCATCAAAAACGGTTTCAAAACTATGATCTCGAACAAACGGTTTGTTGTACCACGGCATAATTACACTTGCTTCTATACCGTCAATTTTGTTGAGGTATTTTGGTAATGCTCCAACTACATCAGCAAGTCCGCCGACTTTTGCCACCGGATAACATTCCATAGAGAGGTTGAAGATTTTCATAGTTTCGGGTTCAAGGTTTAAAGTTTATGCTTTTTTGTTTTTCTTCTGTTTCAAAACCACTCCGGAAAGTGCGGGTAATTTCAAAACGAGATTATTTTGTTTTTTTCTATTCAAAATTTCGGCTTCAACTCCGCTTCCTGCATATTTTGGGTTATCAGAATTTAAGATAACTTCCCAACTTGCTCCTGCTTCTTTTGCTATCTTATAATCGAGAACTCTCGGCGTAAGATTCAATACAATCATCAAAACATCGTCTTTTCTTTTTCCTTTCCGCAAATAAACGTAAATGGAATTATCGGTGTCATTAGCTTCTATCCATTGCATTCCGGCGGGACTGAAATTATTTTCGTACAGCGCGGTTTCGTTTCGGTAAAGATAATTCAAATCCTTTACAAATTCCTGCATTCCTTTGTGAACGGGATACTCCAACAAATGCCAATCAAGCGAACTCATAAAATTCCATTCGTTGGTTTGTGCGATTTCGTTTCCCATAAATAGCAGTTTTGCACCGGGTTGCGTAAACATATAGGTATATAGCGCACGAAGATTGGCAAATTTCTGCCATTCATCTCCCTGCATTTTATAAATCAAGCTTGCTTTTCCGTGTACTACTTCATCGTGAGAAAGCGGCATCATATAATTTTCTTTATACACATACATCGACCCGAAAGTGAGCTTGTTGTGATGGTATTTTCTGTAGATTGGGTCTTCTTTGAAATATGCTAAAGTATCGTGCATCCAACCCATCATCCATTTCATTCCGAAACCGATTCCGCCGTCTTTGACAGGTTTTGTGAGCATCGGAAAATCTGAACTTTCTTCTGCAATAGTCATCACATCGGGAAATTCTTTGTAAACAGCAGTATTGAAATCCTGCAAAAATTTTCTGGCTTCCAGATTTACGTTTCCGCCAAAAATATTTGGTTCCCACTCTCCGTCGTTTCGGGAATAATCGAGGTGAAGCATAGAAGTTACGGCATCTACACGCAATCCGTCTGCATGATAACGGTCGAGCCAAAACAAGGCATTTGAAATGAGAAAAGATTTTACTTCGGGTTTTCCGTAATCGAAAATATGAGATTGCCAATCGGGATGAAAACCTCTTTTCGGGTCTTCGTGTTCGTAGAGAAAAGTTCCGTCAAACTGATACAATCCGTTTGCATCACCCGGAAAATGCGACGGAACCCAATCGAGAATTACGCCGATGTTATTATTATGCAGTTCATTGATGAGAAACATCAAATCCTGCGGCGAACCGAACCGCGAAGTTGCAGCAAAAAATCCTGTAATTTGGTATCCCCAACTTGGGTCATACGGATATTCCATGACCGGCATAAATTCCACATGGGTAAATTGCATTTTCCTGATATAAGGAATTAATCTTTCTGCAATTTCCTTATAACTAAAAAATTTATCGGGATTTTCAGTTCCTCTCATCCATGAACCGAGATGCATTTCATAAACCGAAATTGGTGCGTTCAAAGAATTTTTTTGGTAGCGTTCATTTATCCATTGTTTATCGCTCCATTCAAACCAAGTGGTTGAAACAAGCGAACCCGCCTGAATACTCTGTTCCCAACTGAACGCAAAAGGGTCGCCTTTTTCTAAAACAATTCCTTTGCGGGTTTTGACGGCGTATTTGTAAACCGTTCCCCAATCTAATCCTGCAATGAAACCTTCCCAAATTCCCGAACCGTCTAATTTAGGTAACAGTTTGTGCTTTCCGGAACGCCATTTGTTAAAATCGCCAATAACGGAAACTTCTTTCGCGTGTGGAGCCCAAACTGCAAAATGCGTTCCTTTCACATTGTCAATTTCTATCGTATGAGATCCGAATTTTTCATACAGTTTATAATGTTTTCCCTCCCGAAAAAGGTAAACATCATGGTCTGTAAATAGTGAATGGAAAATAACTTTTTTCATAGTTTCGGTTTTAGTGTAAATGTAGTGAAATACATTTTACCCTTTTCAAAGATATTTAAAATAAATGCAATTTCTTGTGTTATTACCAACACAAGCGGAAATGAGACAACAAAAAAACAGCCGTCAAATCGACGACTGTCAGTTGAGTGGCCCCACTTGGGCTCGAACCAAGGACTTGCTGATTATGAGTCAGCTACTCTAACCAACTGAGTTATAGGGCCAACTTTTATTTCTATAAAATATAAGTTTCAATTGGGTGTGCAAAAATAAGATTTTTTCTAAAGAATCAAAATTTATTTACGGCTTTTCCTGACATAATTCTACCAAAACTCCGTTGGTGGATTTGGGATGCAGAAATACCACCAATTTATTGTCTGCTCCTTCTTTCGGCGCTTCGGAAATAAAAACAAATCCCAATGCTTTCAAACGTTCAATTTCTTCAGTAATATTTTCAACCCCGAAAGCAATATGGTGAATTCCTTCGCCTCTTTTTTCAATGAATTTTGCAATGGGACTTTCTGCATTTGTGGCTTCGAGAAGTTCTATTTTACTTTCGCCGATGTTATAGAAAGAAGTGGCAACACCCTCTCTTTTCACAGATTCGTGTTTGTAATTTTCTTTCGATAAAAGTTTTGCAAATAAATTGTCGGAATCTGCTAATGATTTCACGGCGATTCCCAAATGTTCTATTTTCATTTTTTAGGTTGTAGGGATTAGTTTTTCAGGAATTAGGAAGATTAAAAATGAAATGAATATTACAATATATTTTGTAATTAAAAACTATTTCGTAAATCCTAATCCCTAAAAACTGAAATTGATACAAAAATACTAAATTTGCATCATGAATGAAAGCAACAGACAAAGAAAAGTAGCACAAATTATCAGCGAAGATTTTGCAGAACTGTTTCGCAAACAAGCCGCTGAAAGCAAACATAGTTTTTTGGTAACAGTTTCTGGCGCGAAAGTTACCGCAGATTTGAGTATTGCAAAAATTTATCTGAGTATTTTTCCGCCGGAATTCCGTCATCAGATTATGAAAGAAATTGAAGACAACACTTCTCATTACCGAAACTTCATCGGGCAGAAAATGGCGAAACAGGTAAGAATCATTCCCGAACTTCAATTTTATCTCGACACTACTTTAGATGATGCAGAAAAAATTGAAAAGGAACTGAAAGGTGAAGGCGACAATCCTCTTCTTTAAAAAACATTTAACCCCATTTTTTTGAATACCACTTCATTTTATATCTCAACACGCTACCTTTTGGCAAAAAAAGGAAGTACTGCTGTTACCTTTATTACATGGCTTTCTGCAATTGCAATGATGGTTGCAGTTACGGCAATGTTTATCATTATCTCTGTTTTTTCGGGGTTAGAAGATATGAACCGCGACCTTGTCACCAATCTTCATGCAGATATTACCGTAAAAAGCAAACAGGGAAAAACGCTTCAAAACATTGATAACATAATCGCAATTTTGGGAAAGAATACCGATATTGAGCATTTTTCAAAAATCATAGAAGAGAAAGTTTACGTCAATTACCGCGAAAACGGCGACATTGCAAATCTACGCGGTGTAGATTCTGCATATATATTCGTAAATCCCATCGATAAAAATATTTTTTACGGTTCTTACCCGAGTTTTAATTATTCTAATGAAGTGCTGATGGAAAACAAGCTCGATAACCGACTTTCAATTCCGGTGGGAGGAGAGAGTGCGACCTATACAACATTGATGATGCCAAAACCAGGAATAGGAATCATCAGTAAAGAAGAAGATATTTTTAATAAAAAAGAAATTTACGTTTCGGGGGTTTTTCCGGGGAACGATCAACTTGACAATACCATTATTTCGCCATTAGAACTTGCACAGCAATTGCTGAATCTGCCGAGAAAATCTGCATATCAAATCGTCATCAAATTGAAAAACCCAGAAAATGCAGCTGTAGTGAAATCTGCACTTCAAAAATCACTCGGTAATCAATATGACCTGAAAACCAAACAAGAAGAAAATGCCGCTTTCTGGAAAATGATTAATACCGAAAAACTGTTTATTTACCTGATTTTCGCTTTGGTTATTTTCATTACAACATTTAATTTGGCAGGTGCAATTATTATTCTGCAACTCGATAAAAAGAAACAGGCAAAATCGCTGGTTTCTTTGGGAATGAATCTGAAATCACTCAGAAACATTTATTTCTTTACGGGTATTTTAATTGTCGTTTGTGGAATTATCTGCGGATTGGTTTTGGGAACAATAATTAGCTATTTCCAGATTCAGACAGGTTTTTTCAAAGCCGGTTCTAATATTGATTTGCCTTTTCCGGTGAGAATTAAACCGGAGAATTACCTTATCGTTGCAGCAACTGCTTCTACTTTCGGAATTGCCATTTCATGGGCATTCTCGAGAATCAATAAAAATTATCTCAAAAATAATTAATAAAATTTTAATTCAAATCAAAAATATGCCGGTTAGTTTTTATTAACTTTGCACACTTAACTCTTATAGCATTAAATAATGAAAAAGATAGCTTTTATTCTAATAGCATTTTTTGCAGTCAATTTCAGTTTTGCCCAAATTCCTACAGGATATTATAACGGAACCGAGGGTTTAACTGGCGCTGCTTTAAAAACAAAACTTAGCCAAATTATTACAACAGGACACCAAGATCATGGCTATGCCGGACTTTGGACAGCTTATCAAACAACGGATCGTGATTATTATTACGAAAATAACGGAAGTATTTTGGATATTTATTCAGAAAATCCTATATCATCAGATCCTTATAATTTTAGAATCACCGCTGATCAATGTGGTAATTATTCCGAAGAAGGCGATTGCTACAACAGAGAACATATCGTTCCGCAAAGTTTATTTAATGAAGGTGCCCCTATGAAACATGATGTAAATTTCATCAGAGCTACAGATGGGAAAGTAAATGGGGTAAGAAACAACTATCCTTTTGGAAAAGTAGGCACTGCTTCAAGCACCTCATTAAACGGTTCTAAATTAGGAAATTCTGTTTCAGCAGGATATTCTGGGATTGTTTTTGAACCTATTGATGAATTTAAAGGAGATGTTGCAAGAATGATTTTTTATTTTGTTACAAGATACCAAAGTCAACTTGCATCTTTTGGTTCTGGAGATATGTTAGGCAGTAACCCTTTTCCGGGATTAGTAACATGGGAACTTAATCAACTTTTAGCTTGGAATGAGTTAGACCCAGTTTCTCCGGCAGAAATCGGCAGAAATAATGCATCATATACTTATCAAGGAAACAGAAATCCATATATAGACAATCCTAATTTTGTAAATCTAGTTTGGGGAGGAAGCACAATAGAAACACAAGCACCATCTGCACCTACAGATTTGTCTGTAAATAATATTACAACAAATTCTGTAGATTTAAGCTGGACTGCTTCTACCGACAATGTTGGTGTAACAGGATATACCATTTATGTAAACAATGTAATTTACCCAACAGTAACTTCTACTTCTGCTACAATTTCTAATCTAAATCCAGCTACAACTTATAGTTTTAAGGTGATTGCAAAAGATTTAGCAGGAAACTTATCTCCTCAAAGTAATACTGCAACTGCAACTACACTTGTTGGTTCTTGTGGTTCAGATTATTTTAATAATATTCCAGCAGCAAGTAATACTTATACAACCAGAACATGGACAAATAATAATGTAAACTGGACAGCAACACAAGCAAGAACCGACCAAACTATTTCAGATAAAGCCATAACCATTAGAAATAGCGGAACGCTTACAAGTTCTTCAATTTCAGGCGGAACAACTAGCGTTACCGTAACAACACAATTAAAATTCGCTGGAACACCAGGAAATCTAACTCTCGAAATTAATGGAGTAAATGTTGGAAATATTCCTTATAGTAGTACAGCTACAACAACAACAATTAGCAACCTAAACATTACAGGAAATTTTATCCTAAAATTAACAAACTCCTCCGGCTCAAACAGAGTTGCTATTGACAATCTATATTGGGGTTGTTCAGCATTATCAACAATAGAAAATGGTAAAAACAAACCTTTCGTAATTTATCCTAATCCGGTAAAAAACAACGAAATTTTTGTGAAAAGCGATGGTTTAGATAAGATTTCAGAAGCCATTATTTATGATCTTTCAGGAAAAATAGTTCTGAAAATCTCTAATCCATTCAAAACTTCAAACAAAATTAATTTAAACCACTTGCCAAAAGGAGTTTACATATTGAAAACAGATAATATTTCTACTAAATTTATTGTAGAATAATTTGCAATCATAAAATCTTTGAAGACCGGTTTTTTAGCCGGTCTTTTTTTATGAAACGCTTTGCCAAAGTTTCGTAAATTCAACGTTTTTAAAATTCATATAATTGCAACACTTTTTTTATTTTTGAAAAATGGATTCACAAAAAAAATTAGGAATTATCGGGAAAAATATTTCTTATTCTTTCTCTAAAAAATATTTTGAAAACAAGTTCAGAATATTGATGTTAAAAGATTATTCTTATGAAATTTTTGATTTAAATGATATTTCGGAAGTTGAAAATGTTTTTGAAATCCACAATCTCATCGGGTTAAATGTTACGATTCCCTACAAAGAAAAAATCATTCCTTATCTTGATGAACTTAGTGATGAAGCCCGAAAAATAGGAGCCGTAAATTGTATTACGATTCTAAACGGAATAAAAAAAGGATTCAATACTGACGTTGCCGGATTTGAAAAAACATTACTCCTTCACAAAAAAAATTTCCACACCTCTGCATTGATTTTAGGAAACGGAGGTGCTGCAAAAGCAGTGCAATTTGTTCTCGATAAACATGCAATTCCCTATAAAACTGTTGCCAGAAATACAGAAATCAACTTTAATAATCTGACCAAAGAAAACGTGGCAGAAAATTTGCTCATTGTACAATGCACACCTGTAGGAACTTTTCCAAACGTTGAAGACTGCCTTTATTTCCCATTTGATGGGATTACTGAAAAGCATTTAATCATAGATCTTATCTACAATCCCGGCGAAACAAAATTCATAAAAAACGCCGCAGAAAAAGGAGCAAAAACAGTCAACGGATTTTATATGCTAGAACAACAAGCAGAAAAAAATTGGGAAATTTGGAGTTTACCGAAAAAATAGGTTAATTTGGTGCACGATTTACCGACAATAGTTTGCTAAAAAAAATTGCTATGATTACAGAAGATTCAATCTCTGACAACAACGAAAAAGAACCGGTTTCAGAAAACATTCCGGCAGAAAACACAACTCCCGAAACTGCGGAAAACAACAGTGTGGAAGAAATCTCTGTGGAAGAAGATCCTAAAGAAGATACTCCCGAAAATGTAGAAAACGCAGCGGAGGAAACTCTCGCAGATGAAAATCCGCCGGAAACCGAAACAGATTCCGCAGTAACCCCGCATGAAGTTGACAGCCATGATGATGAAGAACCACATCAGGAAACCGAAGAATTGGCAAATCTTACGTTGCCCGAAATTCTGAAACAAATGGAATCGCTCATCAATAAAGCAGATGCAGGTGCTCATTACAGAATTTTCAACGGATTGAAAGAACAGGCAAATCATTTGATTCATGACGAAACCGAAGATAAAAAAGCCGAACATATTGCAGCAGGAAATGATGAAGAAAATTTCAGCTTTCAGCATGAAGCAGTTACAAAACTCAGCGCATTAATCAATATCTTCCGTGAAAAAAATGATGAATACCACAAAAAACAGGAAGAAAATCACGGTAAAAACCTTGCGCAAAGACAAAATATTATAGAGAAACTCAAAAATCTCTACACCAATACAGAAGCAGGAACCAACCTTTTTAAAGCCATTCGTGAAATTAAAGATGAATGGAAAAATGCAGGACAAGTTGCAAAATCAGAGTTTAAGTTATTGAATAACAATTACTTTCACCACTTGAATCAGTTCTATCAAATGCTTGATATGAACAAGGAATATATGGAGCAGGAATATGCACACAATCTGGAAAAAAGACAGCACATTATAGTACGTGCAAAAGAACTGGAAAATGAACCTGCCGTGCAAAAAGCACTAAACGAGTTGCAATATTTGCACAAACTTTGGCGTGAAGAAGCAGAGCCAGTTGCTGAAGAATTCCGGGAAAAAACTTGGGAAGAGTTCAAAGCCATTTCCAATAAAATTCACGAGAGAAAAAGTGAACTTTCTGAGCAGATAGAACAAGAGCAAAATGAAAACCTCGAAAAGAAAAATAAAATCATCGAGGAAATTAAAAAAATTACAGCTCCAGAAAAAGCACCAAACCATAATTATTGGCAAAATGCTATCAAAAAAGTAGAGCAACTGAGAAGCGATTTTCTGAAGTTAGGAAGTGTGCCGAGAAAAATTTCAAACCAAAACTGGAACGAGTTCAAAACGAATTTGCGGCAGTTCAATACCGCTAAAAACGAGTTTTACAAAGGATTAAAAGATTCTCAGCAAACCAATTTGGAAGAAAAACTGAAACTGATAGAAACAGCGAGAGACAACATGCTTTCCGAAGATTGGGAAACCATTGTTCCGCTCTTTAAAAAACTACAAGAAGATTGGAAAAAAATCGGGCACGTTCCGAGAAGTATGACCAATAAAGTTTGGGATGATTTCCGAGAAGCATGTAATACTTTCTTTAATAATTACCGCGATAAAAACAACGCTGTAGATGATAACTGGAAAGAAAATTACAAAAACAAAAAACAACTTTTAGACGAGTTGAAAGAAATCGGGGACGAAGAAGGAAGCGTAGAAAAAATAGAAGAGCTGAAAAACAAATGGAACGCCATTGGTAAAGTTCCGCGAGATAAAATCAGCATAAACAATGATTTCAACAAAACATTAAGAGAAAAACTGAAACTCAATAAAATCAACGAGTATGAACTGAAAGAAGAAGGTCTTACTGAAAATCAGGTTTCTGACAAAGCGAGAAAAATAAAAAATCAAATCGCAGATTTGGAAGCAGAAATCAGCAAATTGGAAAACAATCTTGGTTTCTTCAGCAACTCATCGCGCGAAAATCCGCTGCTGAAAGATACTTTTGATAAAATTGACGAAAAGAAATTACAGCTCGAAAGCATGAAACAATCTCTGCACAGCATAATTTCCGGTGAAAATCAATAAATATCATTATGGTTAAAAAAATATTTTTACTGCTGTTCATCGGGTTTTTAACCTTGAACAATGCACAAGAAACCGATTTGCTTTCCATACCGAATCCTGTGGAATTTGACGGAACCGAGTTTTTTCTCGCCAATGCAAAGCAGCGCTCCAAAACGCTTTTCCAGCAGCAATATCTGCCAAAAGATGAAGATTTTGAAAACTTTACCCAAGTTCTTGATTTTTCATATTTCAACAAAGAAATAGATATTGAACTTGCAGTTCGGCAACAAGTAGAAATGGTGCAGCAAAGACAAAAAGAAGACAAATTTGCAAAAGTAAATGTGAGCGAAAGTCCCGACGGAAAAGAGTTTATCGTAGATTATTATATTTCTTCACCGCCGGAAAAAAGTGATTCTTACTTAGAATACAATATTTTCCGTTTTAAAAATATTGAAAACGGAACCCAAAAAAGTTTCCTCATCTTGAATTATGCAAAACGGATTCCGGGCGATTTGAAACTGGCAAGTAAAGTGCTCACAAAACAGCGCGACCATTTAATGACCGCAATGATTGAGTTTAAAATTCCGCAACTTAAAATTGTTAATCAAGGAAATTCTGAAATAAAGAAATAATTTTTAAAATTTGATTTTGAAGCACTTGGCAAAAATTGCTGAGTGCTTTTTCTTTAAAAATGAATGATGATTTTTACATAAAACGCTGCATAGAACTTGCCAAAAAAGCATTGGGAAAAACCTATCCGAATCCTTTGGTAGGAAGTGTAATTGTGCACAACGGAAAAATCATTGGTGAAGGTTTTCACAAAAAAGCGGGTGAAAATCATGCGGAAATCAATGCGATAAATTCCGTGAAAAATCCTGAACTACTTCAAGAATCTACCATTTATGTTTCTCTTGAACCTTGTTCGCATTTCGGAAAAACGCCGCCTTGCTCAAATAAAATTGTGGAAACCTGTTTCAAAAAAGTTGTTATCGGGACATTAGACATTCACGAAAAAGTAAACGGAAAAGGAAAACAAATTATTGAAAATGCAGGAATAGAAGTCGTTTCTGGGATTTTGGAAGATGAATGTAGAGAACTGAACAAAAGATTTTTCACGTTTCACCAAAAAAAGCGTCCGTATTTGATTTTAAAATGGGCAGAATCTGCAGACAGATTTATGGATAAAAATTTCAAACCGCATCAAATCGGAAATACTTTAACCAAACAATTTGTTCATCAATTGAGAAGTGAAGAACACGCTATTTTGGTGGGAACACAAACTGCTTTGAACGATAATCCGGGTTTAACGACAAGAGAAATTTCGGGCAGAAATCCGGTAAGAATTTTAATTGATTTTGATTTGAAAGTTCCTCGAAATTTTAATCTTTATAATGATGAAGCAGAAACTTTGGTTTTTAATTCCGTAAAAAATTCGGAAGAAAAAAACATTAAATTCATTAAAATAGGAAAGGAAAATTTTCTAAAGAACCTGATGCAGAAACTGTATGAATTTCAGATTCAGTCGGTTTTGGTTGAAGGCGGAAGTTTTACTCTGCAAGAATTTATCAACGAAAATCTTTGGGACGAAGCAATGATTATTAAAAACAAAAATCTGTTTTTAGAAAACGGAACGAAAGCACCAGAATTTGGTTTTACTCCTTTTAAAACTGAAAATTTCAGAGATAATGTGGTGAAGTTTTATAAAAATAAAAATTAGTGAGTTTTTCCTTTCAAACCATAAAATCGCCCGTAGAAAATATCCTTCTGAAAGAAAAAGGAAGCAAGTTTATCGGTTTTGCTTTTCCGGTGAATAATGAAATTGATATTAAAAAAAATCTGGAAAAACTCAAAGAAGAACACCCGAAAGCAACACATCATTGTTACGCTTTCAGATTAGGTTTAAATGGCGAAAATTACCGTGCAAATGATGATGGCGAACCAAACGGAAGTGCAGGTTTACCAATTTATAACCAATTTTTAGCCCGTGATTTAACCAATATTTTAGTAGTTGTCGTTCGTTATTACGGCGGAACGAAACTTGGCGTTTCGGGTTTGGTAAAAGCATACAAAGAATCTGCGAAACTGACTTTAGACGAAGCCGAAATCATCACCAAAGAATTGGAATCTGAAATCGAAATTTCATTCGGTTTCAACCAGCAAAATATTATCTTCACTCTGCTGAATAAATTCGATGCAAAAATCCTTGATTTCGATGCACAGGAAATCTGCATCATAAAAGCAATCATCAAAACCTCTCAAAAAGAAAACATCTCGGAAAATCTTTCCGAGATGCAGAATGTAAATTTTAAATTTAATGATTGAAAGAATTATTCATCATTCATTTTTAATTATTAATTGAAACTCAATCTCTTCTTCCCATCAACATTGATGCCCAATATAAAAGTTGTGCCAAAGAACCGAGTGCTGCAACTACATAAGTTCTTGCCGCCCATTTCAGAGAATCTTTTACGCCTACATATTCTTCGGAAGTTACTGTTCCTGTATCTTTCAGCCATTTCATTGCACGATTACTTGCATCATATTCTACAGGTAAAGTTATGAATGCAAAAAGCGTAGTAACTGCAAACATTGCAACACCTATTGCAAGAACTATTGTATTTCCGTTCGGATTTTCTATTGTTCTTGTTGCTCCCATCAAAACGATACCTGCAATCAGCACAAACTGCATCAGATTTGAACTGATATTCACCACAGGAACTAATTTGGAACGAAGTTGAAGCATAGAATATCCCACTTTATGCTGTACAGCGTGTCCGCATTCGTGTGCTGCAACCGCCGCTGCTGCTGCATTTCTCTGCATATAAACCGCTTCCGAAAGATTTACCGTTTTGTTGGCAGGGTTGTAATGGTCTGTAAGCCGACCCGGAACAGAAACCACTTGAACATCGTAGATTCCACTATCTCTCAGCATTTTTTCCGCTACTTCTTTTCCGGACATTCCATTTCTTAGATGAACTTTGGAGTAATGTTCAAATTTAGATTTCAGCCGTGCAGAAACTATCCAGCTCACAAGCATCGATATTCCGATAATTAAATAATAACCTGTCATTTTCTATGTAATTTTTTGTTTTATTAATTGTCTTTTTTTGATGTAAAAAACGTGCCAAAGTTTTTATTTCTTTTTTAATATTTATCTTTGTTTCTCCAAATAAAATCAGATGTTGAAGATTGCAGTTATTGAAGTAAAAACTAAGAGAGATTTGATGAATTTCATTAAATTTCCGATGGAACTTTACAAAAATAACAAAAATTATGTTCCGGGATTAATAGCCGATGAAAAAAACACCTGGAATTCTGAAAAAAATCCCGCACTGCAATATTGCGAAGCCAAACTTTTCCTCGCCTACAAAGACAACGAAATTGCCGGAAGAATCGCACTGATTATCAACAACAAAGAAATAGAAGAACTGCAAAATAATAAACTGCGTTTCGGATGGTTAGATTTTATTGATGACAAAGAAGTTTCGGCAGCGTTGATAAAAACCGCAGTAGATTTTGCTAAAGAAAGAAACCTAAAAAAAATAGAGGGACCAATGGGATTTACCAACCTCGACAAAGCAGGAATGCTGATTGCAGGATATGACAAATTGGCGACAATGATTGGTCTTTATAATTTTCCTTATTATTCACAACATTTAGAAAAACTGGGATTGACCAAAGAAAAAGAATGGACGGAATTTGAAATCAACTTCCCAGAAACTCTGCCCGAAAAAGTAGAAAAATTCAGTAAACTGATTGCCGAAAAATACAAACTGAAAGTGCTGAAATTCAAAAATAAAAAGGAAATTCTTCCTTACGTAGAACAGATGTTTAAGTTATTGGACGAAACCTACAAAACACTTTCCACATATACGCCAATTACCGATGAACAGATGAAAAACTACAAAGAAAAATACTTCGGATATATTGATAAAGACTACATTGTATGTATTGCAGATGAGCACAATGAATTGGTTTCTTTTGCCATCACAATGCCATCTTATTCTGAAGCGCTACAAAAAGCAAAAGGCAAAATTTTCCCTTTCGGTTGGTATTATCTGTGGAAAGCGGGAAAGAAAAATCTCCGTGCCAATTTTTATCTGATAGGAGTTCGCCCCGATTATCAAAAACGCGGCGTAACTTCTATTATTTTTAAAGAAATTTATGATACTTTCAAAAAACGAGGAGTAAAATATCTTGAAACCAATCCTGAACTCGAGGAAAACAAAAACATACAGGTTCTTTGGCAGGATTACAATCCTGTGAATCACAAAAGAAGAAGAACGTATTCTCTCGAATTAAAAAATTAAATGATTTAAAGATTAAAAAATTACTGAATTCTAATTTTACGTTTCTAATCTTTTAATTCTTTAATTTTTAAATCTTTTAATTAAATTTTCAGAAAGAAAATTTTTAAAACTTTAAACAAAACAAATGAAAGATTTTTTCAAAGATTTATTACAATACAATTATCATTACAATAAAGAATTGATTGCTGCTTTCGAAGCAACTCCCGAGAAAATTTCTGAAAAAGCAAACCTGCTGCTTTCACATTTAATAAACGCTCAAAATATATGGAATAACCGAATTTTGGGCGGTAATTCTTCCGGAGTTTGGGATATATTTCCTTTGGAAACTTTAAAAATTCTGAATAAAAAAAATCTGGAAATTTCCTATTCCATTCTTGATTCTGAAGAAGATTTGGAAAAAATTATTTCCTACCAAAATTCTACCGGGCAACCTTTTGAAAACAAACTGAAAGATATTATTTTTCATTACCTTAATCATTCTACTTATCACAGAGCACAAATTGCAAGTGAATTCAAGAATAACGGATTATCACCTTTAGTTACCGATTTTATTTTCTACAAAAGATGAATATATGAAAAAACAACTCTATTTCTATATCGCCATGATTGCAGCATTCATCATCTATAACCAGTTTTTTCAATTGGAAGATGAAAGAACCAATTCACTCATCAATATCCTTTTTGCAAGTTTTCTTTTTTTGTACATCGGTTATGTTGCATATCTCGTTTTGAAACGGCTGAAAAATACCCATAAAAAATAGGTTATTTTTAATAGTTCTAAATTATAATTCTTCCGCTTTTTCCGCACAATTTCGGGGCTTAAATTTCCTCTTTACATCTTTATTCATTAAATTTGCAGATTAAGAAAATTATGTAATAATGAATTTACCGGAACATTATATTCCTATATTGATACAGGCATCAGTTGCCGTTGGATTTGTAGCGGTTTCTTTGCTTGGCGCGCATTTTCTGGGTCCGAAAATAAATGGAAAAACAAAAGATGCCAACTTCGAATGTGGTATTGAAAACGAAGGTGATGCGAGAACTCCGTTTTCTGTCAAATATTTTCTTACTGCCGTTCTGTTTGTACTTTTCGATATAGAAATTGTGTTTTTTTATCCTTATGCCGTCAATTTCAAAGAATTCGGGATTTCCGGTTTTCTTGCGGTTTTGATGTTCGTAGCGGTTTTCTTTTTAGGATTTTTCTACGTCTTGAAAAGAGGTGCTTTAGATTGGGATAAATAACAGGAAAGATGGAAGATGGAAGTTTTTAACTTTAAACCTTGAACCAAAATGTCAGAAAATAAAATCATAAAAACCGACGCTCCTACTCCACCAGGATTTTCCGGAGAAGGATTCTTCGCAACAAAACTCAGCAGCTTAATTGGCATGGCTCGTTCTTATTCACTTTGGCCGCTACCTTTTGCAACATCATGTTGTGGGATTGAGTTTATGGCGATGATGATGCCTACTTACGATTTAGCAAGATTTGGCGCAGAAAGAATGTCGTTTTCACCAAGACAAGCCGATGTACTTTTGGTTTGCGGAACAATTTCTAAAAAACTGGGACCCATTTTAAAAGAAGTTTATACGCAAATGGCAGAACCGAAATGGGTAATCGCAGTTGGTGCGTGTGCTTCCAGCGGAGGAATTTTTGACACCTATTCTGTTCTTCAGGGAATTGATAAAGTGATTCCTGTAGATGTATATGTTCCCGGTTGTCCACCAAGACCCGAGCAAATTTTAGAGGGCTTTATGCAAGTTCAGGCACTTTCTGAAAACGAGAGTTTACGAAGAAGAGACATGCCAGAATACAAACATCTGTTAGAATCTTATGATATAAATTAATGGATATGACGAACGAATTTGTACTTGAAGCCATTACTCGAGAATTTCCCCAATCCGTAATTGCTCATTCAGAACCTTACGGATTGCTTACTTTAGAAATAAAAAAGGAAGACCTCAAAAAGGTAATCCACTATCTGAAAGATTCCGGTTTGGAAATCAATTTTCTTACAGACATCTGCGGAATCCATTTTCCTAACGACCCCGAAAAAGAATTGGGAGTCGTTTATCACCTTCACAATATGATGACCAATTTCAGAATCCGCCTGAAGATTTTTATGCCGAGAGAAAATGCAGAAACAGATTCTTTGACAGACCTTTATTCGGCTGCAAATTGGATGGAAAGAGAAACATTCGATTTCTATGGAATTAAATTTAAAGGACACCCAGATTTAAGAATTATTTTAAACGACCCTGAAATGGGATATCACCCGATGCTGAAAGAATATAAGTTGGAAGACGGAACAAGAACAGATAAGGAAGATCAAATGTTTGGAAGATAAAAAAATTCAAATCTGAAATCTAAATTTATGAAAGACAATTCACTATCAAATATAATCAATCAATACGAATCTAAAGAGCAGATTGACGGTCAATTGTACACGTTGAATCTCGGTCCTACTCACCCCGCAACACACGGGATTTTCCAGAATATTCTTACGATGGACGGAGAAAGGATCCTGCATTCCGAACAAACTGTTGGTTACATTCACCGTGCATTCGAAAAAATTTCCGAGAGAAGAAATTTTGCACAGATTACTACTTTGACAGACAGAATGAATTACTGTTCCGCCCCAATTAATAATATCGGGTGGCACATGACGGTAGAAAAACTGCTGGGAGTAGAAATTCCGAAACGGGTAGATTATATGAGAGTTATCATTATGGAACTCGCAAGAATTGCAGACCACTTGGTGTGCAACGGAGTTATCGGTGTAGATACGGGTGCTTTGACAGGTTTTACCTACCTTTTTCAGGACAGAGAAAGAATCTACGAAATGTATGAGCAGGTTTGCGGAGCGAGAATGACAACCAACATCGGAAGAATCGGCGGTTTTGAAAGAGATTTCAGTGATAAGTTTCACGAATTGATAAAAGATTTTCTTAAAAACTTCCCGAAAAGATTTGAAGAATTCTGTGTACTTCTCGAAAGAAACAGAATCTTTATGGACAGAACTATCGGAGCAGGAGCAATTTCCGCAGAACGTGCATTGAACTACGGTTTCACAGGTCCCAATCTTCGTGCAGCAGGAGTAGATTACGATGTGCGTGTTGCACAACCGTATTCTTCTTACAATGATTTTGATTTTATCATTCCTGTAGGAACTTCGGGCGATACTTATGACCGTTTTATGGTTCGTCAGCAGGAAATTTGGGAAAGTCTGAAAATTATAGAACAGGCATACAAAAATCTGCCGGAAGGAGATTTCCACGCAGATGTACCGGAATTTTATCTTCCCGAAAAAGCAGATGTTTATACCAAAATGGAAGCATTAATTTACCATTTCAAAATCGTGATGGGCGAAACAGATGTTCCGAAAGGCGAAGTATATCATTGCGTGGAAGGAGGAAACGGAGAATTGGGATTCTATCTGATAAGCGATGGCGGAAGAACTCCGTACAGATTACATTTCAGAAGACCGTGCTTTATTTATTATCAAGCATATCCGGAAATGATTCAGGGGTCTATGATTTCCGATGCAGTAGTAACACTCAGTAGTTTGAATGTGATTGCAGGAGAATTAGACGCATAAAATTATAAAAAATATCATTGTAAAATGTATTTATAATTTTACAATGATTAAAAATAAAAAATCATCAGTACATTGTACTTTGTACAATAAGAAAATAAGAAAATGAGCGAAACAATTGCTTTTAAAACCGAAACATTAGAACAGGTACATAAAATTATCACACGTTATCCGGAAGGAAGACAGAAATCTGCATTGATTCCCGTTCTTCATCTTGCACAGAAAGAATTCGGCGGTTGGTTAGATGTTCCGGTGATGGATTATGTTGCACAAATCCTAAGCATAAAACCGATTGAAGTGTATGAAGTGGCTACTTTTTACACAATGTTCAATATGAAACCCGTCGGAAAATATGTATTGGAAGTTTGCCAAACCGGACCTTGTATGCTGAACGGAAGTGATGATATTATGAAACACATCCGCAAAACTTTGAACATACAAAACGGAGAAACCACTGCGGACGGACTTTTTACGCTGAAACCGGCGGAATGTCTCGGAGCGTGTGGTTATGCTCCTATGATGCAGTTAGGGAAATTTTATCACGAAAATTTAACAAAAGAAAAAGTAGACGAAATCCTTGAACTTTGCAGACAAGGAGCCGTTGCTTTAGATTAAATTATAAAAGAGAAATGAGTAAAAAACTTTTACTTAAAGACGCACATATAGAAGGAATCCGTTACTTCGATGTTTACCGCAAACAAGGCGGTTACGAAGCTGCGGAAAAAGCTCTGAAAATGAGTCCCGACGAAATTACCGAAGAAGTGAAAACTTCCGGACTTCGTGGTCGTGGCGGTGCAGGTTTCCCAACAGGAATGAAATGGAGCTTTCTTGCAAAACCGGAAGGTGTCCCAAGATATTTGGTAGTAAACGCCGATGAATCTGAACCGGGAACTTTTAAAGACCGCTATCTAATGGAGTTTATTCCGCATTTGCTAATTGAGGGAATGATTATTTCTTCCTTTGCTTTAGGCGCAAATACTTCTTATATCTACATTCGTGGTGAATATTCATGGATTCCCGATATTCTGGAAGAAGCCATTGAAGAAGCAAAGAAAAACGGATTTCTCGGAAAAAATATTTTAGGAACAGGTTACGATTTAGAAATTTACATTCATCGCGGAGCAGGTGCTTATATCTGCGGAGAAGAAACTGCATTATTAGAATCTCTCGAAGGAAAAAGAGGAAACCCAAGATTAAAACCGCCTTTTCCTGCGGTAAAAGGACTTTGGGAATCTCCTACAGTTGTAAATAATGTAGAAACCATTGCAGCAGTTGTTCCGATTATCAATATTACCGGAGCAGAATATGCCAAAATAGGCGTTGGTCGTTCTACCGGAACAAAACTGATTTCCGCTTGCGGAAACATCAACAAACCGGGAGTTTACGAAATAGATATGACCATTACCGTTGAAGAATTCCTCTATTCCGATGAATATTGTGGAGGAATTCCGAATGGTAAAAAATTGAAAGCATGTATTCCGGGAGGAAGTTCTGTACCAATTGTTCCGGCAAATCTTTTACTGAAAACCATTAACGGTGAACCTCGATATATGAATTACGAATCTCTTGCAGACGGTGGTTTTGCAACGGGAACAATGATGGGTTCCGGAGGATTTATTGTTTTAGATGAAGATCAAAGTGTAGTAAAACACACCCGAAGTTTAGCTCACTTTTATATGCACGAAAGTTGCGGACAATGTACTCCGTGTCGTGAAGGAACGGGATGGATGTACAGAATCCTAAAAAAAATAGAAACAGGAAAAGGAGCAATGGCAGATATTGATTTGCTATGGGATATCCAGAGAAAAATAGAAGGAAACACAATTTGTCCGCTCGGCGATGCTGCAGCGTGGCCGGTTGCAGCAGCAATTCGTCATTTCCGTGATGAGTTTGAATGGTATATCGACAATCCTGAAGCATTAACAAGGAATTACGGTTTGGCAAATTATGCAGATCCTATTCCTGTCGCTGCGAAAGCAGAATAAGATGAAGACGTTCTTTAAAATTTTTGTATTCCTGTTTTTAGCAGGAGGAATGAATACAACTCACGGACAGAGTAACAGAGATTCTCTATCAACAGATAAAAAAGATGTGGAAGTAATATTATGTCACCCACATAAGAATCCTTTTAGAAAAGGAACAATGTTCGCTTTCTGGGGTTGGAACAGAGCGTGGTTCGCAAACTCTGATATTCACTTCAAAGGAGCGGATTATGATTTCTACCTGAACAATGTAGTTGCTCACGATCGACCGTCGGAATTGAGTTGGGATTATATAAATCCTGCAGAAATTTCTACACCACAGTTCAATTTCAGATTGGCTTACTTCATCAAAGACAATTTGGCTTTGGTTGTAGCACAGGATCATATGAAATATGTAATGGACCAAAATCAAACGGTGGAATTTAAAGGTCATATTTCCAATCCTGTTTATGCAGGAATGGTCAACAACGGAAAAGTGGATTTGAGTGATACTGAGTTTCTGACGTTTGAACATACCGACGGATTAAATTATATCAACCTTGGTTTAGAAAAATATCAGGTATTGACCATTAAAAAGAATTTCCAGATTGCGTGGTCTTATGGAGGAGGTTTAGGAGTTTTGATGCCAAAAAGCAATGTAAAACTTTTCGGAAACGAAAGAAGCGACAGGTTTCATTTTGCAGGATTTGGGACAGATTTGAGAGCCAATATCAATTTTCTGTTTTGGAATCATATTTTAGCAAGAGTGGAAGGAAAATTCGGTTATATTAATATGCCCGATGTGAAAACAACTTTACAAAACAAACCAGACAAAGCATCCCACGATTTTGTCTTCGGACAAATCAATTTTGGAATAGGATATCTTTTCCAAACGAAAAAAGAAAAATAAAATCATAAGCATTTGCTTAAATTATAAATATGAGCGAAGAAGTTAAAAAATTTAAAATAACCATCGATGGACAGACTACTGAAGTCTTGCCCGGAACTTCCATTCTGGAAGCAGCAAGACAAATCGGCGGAAAATCTGTTCCTCCTGCAATGTGTTATTATAAACCGCTGGAAACCAGCGGCGGAAGATGCAGAACTTGTTTGGTAGAAGTTTCTAAAGGTTCTGAAGCAGATCCACGACCAATGCCGAAATTGGTGGCAAGTTGCAGAACAACTGTGATGGACGGAATGGAAATAAAAAATCTGACTTCCGACAAAACTCAGGAAGCCAGAAAAGCTGTTACCGAATTTTTGCTGATTAATCACCCACTCGATTGTCCCGTTTGCGATCAAGCCGGAGAATGCCATCTGCAAGATTTAGGTTATGAACACGGTGTGGAAGCAACCAGAACAGAGTTTGAAAGAAGAACTTTCGAGCCAGAAGATATCGGTCCGAATATTAAACTTCACATGAACAGATGTATTCTTTGTGCAAGATGCGTTTTAACTGCAAATCAATTCACCGAGAAAAGAGAACACGGAATTCTTTTCCGAGGGGAACATGCAGAAATTTCTACTTACCTCAATAAATCATTAGACAATGATTTTATAGGAAATGTGATTGATGTTTGTCCTGTAGGAGCTTTAACAGACAGAACTTCACGTTTTGCAAGCAGAGTTTGGTTTACAAAACCGATGAACGCTACTTGCAAGTGTGAAAAATGTAGCGGAAAAGCCGTTCTTTGGATGAAAGGCGAAGAAATTATAAGAGTTACCGCAAGAAAAGATCAGTACGATGAAGTGGAAGAATGGATTTGCAACGAATGCCGTTTTCAAAGAAAAGACGTTAAATATTGGAACATTGAAGAACCAAGACATATTGATAGACATTCTGTAATTTCGCTTAACCATTATGAGAAAAAAACAGACAGTTACAACCTCCTCGAAAATCCCGATGCAAAAGAAATCGGCAACAAAGACGAAATTATGATTGAGGATAAGATTGAAAACGGAGGAGCAAATTTATTAACAGAATAAAAATTCAAGTTTGAACTTATAAAATGGATTTACTTAATTTTAAAATAATATTAGTTCTCTCATTATTTATACTGGCACTTACTGTTGCTGCCTATTCAACATGGGCAGAAAGGAAAGTTGCTGCAATAATGCAGGACAGAATAGGACCAAACCGTTCCGGACCTTTCGGATTGTTACAACCATTAGCAGACGGCGGGAAATTTTTCTTCAAAGAAGATTTTACTCCGGCAAATGCTGAGAAATTTCTTTTTGTTCTCGGTCCTGCTTTAGTAATGTTTATATCCTTGATTACAGGAGCAGTAATTCCTTGGGGAAAGTCTATTAACATTGCAGGAACTTCTTATGATTTACAGGTTGCCAATGTAGATGTAGGTGTACTTTTTTTGATAGGTATGGTTTCCATAGGAGTTTATGGAATTATGATTGGAGGATGGGCTTCAAACAACAAATATTCTCTAATAGGAGCAATCCGTGCGAGTTCTCAGATGATTTCCTACGAATTAGCAATGGGTCTCGCTTTACTTGCTATTATTATGATGAGTGGAAGTCTTGATTTAAAGGCAATTACAGAACAACAATCTGGCTGGAACGGAATGAAATGGAATGTTTTCTTCCAACCTCTTGCATTTTTGATATTCTTCGTTGCTGCACTTGCAGAATGTAACCGACATCCTTTTGATTTACCTGAATGTGAATCTGAATTGGTAACTGGTTATCACACCGAATATTCATCAATGAAACTTGGGCTTTATATGTTCGGAGAATATGTAAATATGTTTATTTCCAATGCTTTACTAGTAACTCTATTTTTCGGAGGATACAATTATCCCGGAATAGAATGGGTTACCCAAAACTGGGGAGAAAACGCAGCAGGAATATTGAGTGTTGTTTCATTTTTAACCAAAACATTCTTCGGAATTTTCGTATTTATGTGGTTGAGATGGACATTACCGAGATTCAGATATGACCAATTGATGCATCTCGGCTGGAAAACTTTAATTCCTTTAGCATTATTAAATTTAATTGTAACGGGAGCGGTTTTGCTTCTTGCTAATTAATAATTAAAAATTAATATTTGGAATTTGACATTAATCTCAAACTTCAAATCTCAAATAAAAATAGAATGAAACTAACAAACAGATCAAAAGTTGTATCCAACAAAAAGATGACTCTTGGCGAAAAGATTTACCTTCCTGCAATTGCTAAAGGAATGGCAATCACGCTGAAACACGCTTTTATGAAAAATACAACCATACAATATCCCGAAGAAGTAAAACCGCGAGCAAAAGTATGGAGAGGAAGACACGTTCTGAAACGTGATGAAGAGGGACGCGAAAGATGTACTGCTTGCGGACTTTGTGCTGTTGCATGTCCTGCAGAAGCCATTACAATGACTGCGGCAGAAAGAACAAAAGACGAAAGAAATCTCTACCGAGAAGAAAAATATGCATCAATTTATGAAATCAATATGCTGCGATGCATCTTCTGCGGAATGTGTGAAGAAGCATGTCCTAAATCAGCTATTTATCTCACAGACAGATTAGTAGATGCCGAAACCAATCGCGGAAGTTTTATATACGGAAAAGACCTTTTGGTAGAACCTTTGGAAAACAGAATAGACATTACCGAAAGACAATCTGAAAAACAAAAAAATGCAGTAAAATAATGGAACAGATTTTATTTTTCTTTGTTGCTTTCGTTACGGTATTAAGTGCAGTATATTTTGTATTTGCGAGAAATCCGTTATACTCTATTCTTTCACTCGTTGTAACATTTTTTTCCATTGCAGGAATGTATATTTTGCTGAATGCACAGTTTCTCGGGATTATACAGATTATTGTTTATGCAGGTGCTATTATGGTTTTGTTCCTTTATATTCTCATGATGCTAAATCTGAGCAAAGCCGACGAAAGCAAAAAACAAAATCTGATGAAATTCATAGGAGTATTTTCAGCCGGATTACTTTTGATAGGATTTTTAGGAGCATTTAGAGGACTGAACGGAAAAACTTTTGCAGCAGGAGATACTACAGTAGGTTTGACGAAAAATCTCGGAAGATTATTATTTAACGAATATGTTTTGCCTTTTGAACTGGCTTCTGTTCTAATTTTGACCGGAATTGTAAGTGCTGTATTAATTGGTAAAAAAGATTTATAGAATTATGGGAGAAGTAAATTCATTTATACAAAGTGTACCGCTAGAATATTTCATTATTCTGAGTTCAGTATTGTTCTGTCTCGGTGTTTTGGGTGTTTTAATTCGGAAAAATGCCATCATTATTTTGGGTTGTGTAGAACTGATGCTAAATTCCGTAAATCTTTTATTAGCAGCTTTTTCCAGTTATAAAGGAGACGGAAACGGACAGATTCTGGTATTCTTTATCATGGTCGTTGCAGCCGCAGAAGTTGCAGTAGGTTTAGCCATTATTGCCATGTTATATCGTAATACAAAATCTGTAGACATCAGTATTTTTAATAAATTAAGAGGATAATAATAGTATGGAAAATTTAGTTTACGCAATTATACTTTTGCCTCTTGCAGGTTTTCTGATTAACGGTTTGTTCGGAAAGAGACTCCCTAAAATTTTGGTCGGAACCATCGCTACTTTAGTAGTATTCGCTTCTTTCTGTATTGCAGTAAGTTTGTTTTTAAAATTTAATTCAGATTCTGCTCCGGTTATTATTCGTGCATTTGAATGGTTCAGAGTAAACGGAATACAAGTGAATTTCGGCTTCCAAATAGACCAATTGTCATTAATGATGGTAATGATTATCACAGGAATCGGTTCTTTGATACACCTCTACTCCATTGGTTATATGAGCCACGACAAAGGTTTTTATAAATTCTTTACCTATTTAAATTTATTTATTTTCTCGATGCTGCTTTTGGTAATGGGAAGCAATTATCTCATTCTCTTCATCGGTTGGGAAGGAGTTGGTCTTTGTTCCTATTTACTCATCGGTTTTTGGTACGAAAACAAAGAATACGGTGCAGCTGCAAGAAAAGCTTTTATTATGAACAGAATTGGTGATTTGGGAATGATTATCGGGATTTTAATGATTGCTTATCAAACTAATGCAGTAGATTTTCTTTCCGTAGCACAAAATTCATCGAAATTTGAACTGGATTCCAACATCATTATATTCATCACGGCAAGTTTATTCATTGGAGCAGTTGGGAAATCTGCACAGATTCCTTTGTTCACTTGGCTTCCCGATGCAATGGCGGGTCCAACTCCCGTTTCAGCATTGATTCACGCTGCAACAATGGTAACTGCAGGAATTTATTTGGTGGTTCGTTCCAATTATCTTTTTTCTCTTGCACCAACTACGATGGACGGAATTCTTTTCGTAGGATTATTAACCGCTTTGGTTGCTGCATTTATCGGACTCAGACAAAATGATATTAAAAAAGTTCTCGCTTACTCCACCGTTTCGCAATTGGGCTTTATGTTCATTGCATTGGGAGTTGGTGCATATACAACGGCAATGTTCCATTTGATGACGCACGCATTTTTCAAAGCGTTGCTATTCTTAGGTTCAGGTTCGGTCATTCACGCAATGAGCGGAGAACAAGATATGCGTTTTATGGGCGGCTTGAAAAACAAAATAAAAATCACTCATATTACATTCCTCATCGGGACTTTAGCCATTTCCGGATTTCCTTTCCTTTCGGGAATGATTTCAAAAGATGAAATTTTAACGAATGTTTACGGGAAAAATCCTATACTTTGGGTTATTTTATTCATCGTTGCAGCAATGACGGCGATTTATATGTTCAGAGCATACTATCTCACTTTTCACGGTGAGTTCAGAGGAACGGAAGAACAAAAACATCATCTCCACGAAAGTCCGACGAATATGACTTTACCGTTGATTGTTCTTGCTGTGCTTTCCGTTATTGGCGGTTTTATTAATCTTCCGCATTTCATTGGTCACGGTCATTACGCTAAATTGGCAGATTGGCTGAAAGGAATTTTCGTTTACGATGTGGAACTTCCGGAAGTGAAATTCAGCACAGAAATGATTCTGCTTTCATTAACTGTTCTGATGTTTTTTGCAGTATGGTTCATCGTAAAAAATATTTATGTGAACAAAAAGAAAATGGCTTTCTCTGATGAAAAATATACTGGTTGGGAACGGCTTTCTAACAGAAAATTATTTTTAGACGAAATCTACAACGCTACTTTTGTAAAATTCACCGAAGGTTTAGGAATCGCCGGAAATATGTTTGATAAAGGAATCCTGAATAAATTTATAGATTTCATCGGTTGGGGAGCAGAAGATTCCGGAAGAGCTGCAAAACGGCTACAAAATGGAAATGTAGAGAATTATGTTCTCATTATGTCTTTGGCTATAGGAATTATTTTGATTGTTAACTTTATATTACAATAATGTCGAATCTGTTATTAATATTTTTACTTTTACCTCTTGTTGGTTCTGCATTGGTTTTTGCGTGGAAAAATCCTGCGAGTAAATTTTTAGCATTAGGAATTGCATTTGCACAAATGTTTCTCACTTTCTTTATGCTTTGCGGTTTTGATTTCAAACCCACTGTAGATAGCGTTTTGCAGTATGAGATCAATTATCCTTGGTCGCAATTTATCAAAAGCAACCTGCATTTCGGGATTGACGGGATGAGTATGTTATTATTGCTTTTAACGAACATTCTTACTCCGCTGATTATTCTTTCATCATTTAATGAAAAACCGGGATACAGAAATACTTTCTATGGTTTAATATTGTTAATGCAGTTTGGTTTAATCGGGGTTTTCACAGCACTTGATGGATTATTGTTTTATATTTTCTGGGAAGTAACGCTCATTCCAATTTGGCTTATCGCCGGAATTTGGGGGCAGGAAAACAAAAAAATCAAGTTTACCACACGGTTTTTCGTTTATACATTCGTAGGTTCTTTGTTTATGCTGATTGGGTTGATTTACGTTTATACCCATTCCGCATCATTTTCACTGACAGATTTGTATAATGCTGATTTAAACTTCTCTGAACAAACCGTAGTTTTTTGGTTTATCTTCTTTGCATTTGCAGTAAAGTTGCCGATTTTTCCGTTCCATTCTTGGCAACCAGATACTTATACTTATTCACCAACACAGGGAACAATGCTGCTTTCGGGAATTATGCTGAAAATGGCTGTTTACGGATTGTTGAGATATTTACTGCCAATTACTCCTGAACCTATTCTCGGTATTTCCGGACAAATCGTATTGGTTCTCGCCATTATCGGAATTGTACACGGTGCGTTGATTGCGATTATTCAGAATGACTCAAAACGTTTGATTGCTTATTCATCGCTTTCTCACGTTGGTTTAATGGTGGCAGGAATTATGGCTTCTGCAATTTTGACAACAAACGGAACTTTGATGACAGAAGGTGGAGAAGGAGCTTTAGTTCAGGCATTTGCACACGGAATAAATGTAGTGGGATTATTTTACTGTGCAGATATTTTGTACAAAAGATTTAAAACCAGAGATATTCGCCAAATGGGTGGATTGGCAAAAGTTGCTCCGAAATTTGCCGTTTTGTTTATGATTATTTTACTGGGTTCTGTTGCACTGCCTTTAACGAATGGTTTCATCGGGGAATTTATTCTCATAAAATCCATTTTCGATTATAGTATTTTAGCAGCGGTAATTGCAGGATTGACGATGATTTTTTCAGCTGTTTATCTTTTCAGATTTTATGGAAAAGCAATGTTCGGGAAAGGTGATGAAAACGTACTGTCATCGGTACAAGATTTATCGAGAGTAGAATTTTCGGTATTGGCAAGTTTGGCGGTTTTCGTTATTCTGTTCGGAATTTTTCCACAGCCGATTATCGAAATGGTAAGTAGTTCGCTGAAGTTTATATTTACTTCGATGATGAATTAAGAAAAATTAAATAATTAAATGATTAAAAGATTAAGACCAAAGATGTAAATCTTAAATCTAAAATCTGGAATCTAAAATCTATATTAAATGAGCGTTTTAATAATTATCTTCCTCACAGCAGTTTTGGCATTGTTTGTCGGTGTTTTCGAACAGGGGAAATTTTCAAGATATATTGGTATTCTGGGACTTATCATTGCTTTTTATGTAAGTTTTTTGCCAGAATATTCTTTCTTTAATCAATACGAAACAATGTTCAAATTCGGTGCAAATACTGTACTGTTCACCAAGATTTCCATTGTCATCACTTTGCTGATTTTTTTCCTCGGAGGTTTTGCATTCAGCAATCACAGAAGTCATCAATCAGAATTGTATGCTTTAATGCTACTTTCTCTTTTCGGAGGAATTGTACTTTTTGGCTATCAAAATTTAGTAACGTTGTTTTTAGGAATTGAGATTCTTTCTATTCCTCTTTACGTTTTAGCAGGAAGCAACAAAACCGATTTGCGTTCCAACGAAGCATCTATCAAATACTTCTTAATGGGTGCATTTGCTACCGGATTTTTATTATTCGGGATTACTTTGATTTACGGAAGTGCCGGAAGTTTTGACCTATATGAAATCCATAATTTTTCGGTGAAAAATTCTAAAGATTTTATGTTCATTTTAGGAGCACTTCTTATTTTAGCTGCGTTAGCTTTCAAAGTTTCTATGGCACCATTCCACATGTGGAGTCCAGATGTTTACCAAGGTTCGCCTTCGATCATCACTGCATTTATGATGACTGTTGTAAAGATTTCAGCTTTTTATGCATTTTTCAGAATGATGACGATAGGATTTTTGGGTATCACCACAGAATGGATTAATATAATTGGTGTTCTCATTATTATCACTTTATTTTTGGCAAATACAATGGGACTTGCTCAAAGCAATGCCAAAAGAATGTTGGCTTATTCATCAGTTTCCCATGTTGGTTATCTTTCGTTGATATTCTTTGGAATGAACAGCGTTTCACCTTACAATCTTGCGTTTTATCTGTTCGCATATTCTTTGGCAACAGTTGGTGTGATGATGTGCCTTATTTGGGTAGAAAAAATAAAAAAAGAAACCTCTTTCAACGCATTTCGAGGATTGGGACATACCGAACCAATTTTGGCAGTAACCGCATCTCTCTGTTTAATGTCAATGGCAGGAATTCCTTTGACTGCTGGTTTTATGGGGAAATTCGTAATTTTTGCACAGGCAATACAAGAAAATCCGTTTTTGGTTTTGGTGGCTGTTTTAGGTTCTGCGATTTCCATTGCATACTATCTTCGTTTGATTATGGCAATGTTTTTCCCGAAAGAAAGCAGTTTCAAAACATCTGAAAAAGTAACGCTTACTTACAATATTGTTGCGGTTTTCATCATCATTGCGTTAGTTGCACTCGGTATTTTCCCTGATTTGTTTGCAAAACAGTTTGGGTTGTAGCAAAGAATATTTAATAAACAAATTATGAAAGATTGGACTTTACAGTTGGATAAAATAACTGAATATTTTGTTGCAAACTTCGGTTCACTTTCGACAGAACAACTGAATTGGAAACCAAATTCCCAAACATGGAGTATTGCTCAAAATATTGATCATTTAATTATTGTAAATGAAACTTATTTTCATGTTTTGGCTTCTCTGAAACAAGGAACTTATAAAACACCTTTCCTCGCAAAATTTGGTTTTATGGTTTCTTTTTTAGGTAAGACAATTCTTAATGCAGTTAAACCAGACAGAAAGAAAAAAATGAAAACATTTCCGGTTTGGGAACCAACTGTCAGTCAAGTAAAAGACAACATACTACAACAATTTGAGGAACATCAAAATGAACTGAAGCGACAAATTGAAATGTCAAAAGAATTGGCTGAAAAAGGAACAATCATTTCATCGCCTGCAAACAGAAATATTGTGTATAAGTTGGAAACAGCATTTGATATTATTGTTTCTCATGAGCAAAGACATTTGGAACAAGCGAAAGAAGTATTGCAGTCATTGAGAGACAATGCCAATCGCTAATAGCTCATTGACAAAAAAGAGTATGTTAATTTTTTATTGCAAAATCACACCACCAATCCCGACAAATGATTTGCTGAACTTCCGGTTGCAGAAGCAAGTACATTGATTTCGCTATTCATTCGTAGCACACCCATAAAAGCAAAAATCAGAGCTTCTTTATAATTGATGATTTCTGGTTTCGGAATGTGGATTTGGGTTTTGGTTTTTGCGTTCAGCTTTTCGATGAGATAATTGTTATACGTTCCGCCTCCTGTTATCAAAACGGTTTTAATATCGTAATTCTCAAAAACATTTGCAATTTGTACAGCAGAATGTTCCGTAAAAGTAGCCAACAAATCTTCGGGTTTTTGGTGTTTCATTAAAGGTAAAACATTTTCATTTACCCATTCTGCTCCGAGAGATTTTGGTGGATTTTCATGATAGAATTTCAATGCATTAAGTTGTGTTGAAAGCTGTTTGTCAACACTTCCTTTCCTTGCAAAATCGCCGTTTTCGTCATAGCTTTTTCCGAGATTTTTTGCAAATTTATTCAGCACAATGTTCACCGGAGAAATATCGAAAGCAATACGTTTTCCGTCTTTATTAAAGGAAATATTAGAAAATCCGCCGATGTTCAGACACGCATCAAATTCAGAAAAAAGCAACTCATCACCAATCGGAACAAGCGGTGCTCCGTTTCCTCCCATCAAAACATCTTGGCTTCGGAAATCGTAAACAACAGGAATTTTATTCAGAATTTTTATGGCTCTTCCGTCGCCGATTTGCAGGGTGATTTTTTTTTGCGGCTGATGAAAAACCGTATGTCCGTGAGAAGCGATTAAATCTATATTTTTCAGCGAATGACAATGAATAAATTCCTGTACCTTTTCGCCCAAGTAAAATCCATATTCGGAATGTAACGCCAAAAGTTCATCAGATTTCATATCAATCGAATGACGGAGTTTTTCTTCCCACATTTCGGAATAAGGAAGTGTTTCGGTTTTTAAAATTTCAAAATACCATTTATCGCTGTTTTTCTCAAAACGGCAATAGCAAATATCTAAACCGTCGATACTTGTTCCGGACATTAAACCGATTGCATGAAAAATCATGGAATAAAGATAAAAAATTAAAAATTGGCAAAAAATTACTTCCCTTTTTCAGGAATTTTCTGGGAGTTGATGTCGCCAGAATTGTTGTAAAAAGTATATTCTGAAAAATCGTCTTTGGCTTTCATTCCATTTGCACCTACCAAAGTAGAGCCGTCTTTATCGGTTACATAAACCGTATCTGTGGTATAAATCAAGCGTGTTACCTGATCCCAATAAACCGACTGCATTGCAAACATTTGGTTTTCATTGGTGATGATTCTTACATTTCCTTTGGCTTCGTAGAATTTTTTCTTCTCGTTGAATTTGGCATATTTCGCAGAGATTTTTCCCGGAACATCGGGCTTTTTCTTGTCATAAAAAAGAATGTTGATTCCTTTTTTTGCTACAATATATGGTGAGTCGATGAACTCATATTTCTCAATAAGCGGAGCGGTTGCACGCAGTTTTACCATTCCCGAATCCCGCTGTACAATATCGGCATTGTTGATGATTTGCGACGGAAAATTATTGTTTTTGTTTTTACTGATTTTCGTTAAGTCTTCATCGCAAGAATTCAAAGCAAAAAATATAGCACAACCGAAAACGGCGGCTATACTTTTTAAGAATATTTTTCCGAAAAATTTCATCGGTTTTTAATCATAAAGTCGTTTTTGGAACCACTTATCTGCAAAATTAAGACCCACTTTAAGGTTAATGAAATTTTGTCTGATAAGGTTGTTATCAGTTGTTCCTCTTGTTCCCAGTTCCACACCGAGTTCAATACCGCTCATTCTGGTAACGCTTCTATTTTCAAACGGTAAGCTCATACCTGCAGTTATACCAAACTGATTGATACCGGTTCCGCCGAAAGAAAGATTTCCTTTATCATAATATGCACCATATCGGTAAGTTACGCGTGATAAATAGTTTCTGAAATTGTTGTAGTTTGGCAAAATCCAACCACCAACTGCAATTCGGTAAGAGTTTTGATAGCTGAAAGGTTGCCCCAAAAACTGTATGGTTTCACCCTTTTTGAAATTAAACTGAGTTCCCAAAAACCATTTGGCATCGCTACCATAACCCGCACCCAAAGAAAACTCCATAGGAATCAAGTGTTTGTCGGTACTGAAATCTCGGTCAACATAAGTGATATTGTTTTTCGTATCACCTGTTGTATAAAAGTAAGTACTGTTAGTATATGCAGTTTCCATTTCCCCAGTATTTCCGAATGTGTAAGTTGCACCCAGCGTAAGTTTTCTGTCTTTTGCCAATTTTTTTTGATACGCAGTTCCCAAAGTAAAATTAAAGGTTTTTACTTTGTTTTTAGTTTCATAACCATTGATGAGTTCAGCGTCTGAATAGGTCAGTTCGTTGATGTCATATAGGTTTCCGAAATAAAAATTAGTTCTTAATCCCAATGCAAACTCTGGTGAAATCTGATAAGAAAGTGCCGCCTGAACTGTACTAAGCATACCTTCTCCACGGAAATAATTTGCTTTCATAGTTCCGTCTGCAAGAGTTTCAGTAACCAAAACCGAATATCTTTTTGAACTATACGGTTGATAACCGAGTCCGAATTTTACTCTATGAGAAATAGGAAAAGCAATAGAAATATTTGATAGATAAGTAGAATGTTTAGAAACACTCATATTGCCGTAATTCGATTTAAAATAATTGTTTTCGTTGCTCGCTTCGACTCTTACCGTAGCAAGTTCTAAATTTTTGTTTGCCGCAGGATTATAGAAATTGAAATTATTGTTAAAATCCCAAATATATGCAGTAGAAATACCGCCCATCGCATTAATGTCTGTTGTGTTGTCATACTTCACATCACCGATTCCGAAGGAAGCATAAGGAGAATTACCTATAGATTGCGCACTCAGCATAAAACATATCGCAACAAACGGTAATACAAGAATTCGTTTCATTCTTTATTTTTAAAAATAATGCGCAAATATCTTAAATATTACTGAATTGAAAAAATTTACTTTGGTTAAAGTTTGTTAAGGATATGAAAGCACGAAGTTGAAAATACAAAGTTGGAAGATGGAAGTTGCAAGTTTGCACCAAAAAACATTATTTTTACCAAATGAATTGGGAACAAATCGCAGGACACGAAAAACTGAAAAACATTCTCAGAGAGAGCATTGCAGAAAACAGAGTAAGTCATGCACAGCTTTTCACCGGTAAAGACGGTTACGGAACTTTGCCGCTTGCTTTGGCTTATGCAAAAGAGATTTTCCAAAAAGAAAATCCACATTCTTCGTCTAAAGTAGAAACACTGAATCATCTCGATTTGCATTTTAGTTTCCCGGTTTTTAAGGAAAAAAACAGCGGACTTTCAGAATCTTTTTATGAACAGTTCAGAGAGATGATTTTGGAAAATCCTTATGCAGATGCAGAAGACTGGAGCAAAATTCTGGAATCTGAAAATAAGCAACTCACAATTTATGCCGATGAAATTGATGAACTAAACAAAAAATTTGCGCTGAAAAGTTATGAAGCAGGAAGCAAAATCCTCATCATTTGGCAAGTTGATAAAATGAATATTTCTGCTTCCAACAAGTTTTTGAAATTTCTGGAAGAACCGCCGAAAGGAACTCTAATTCTGTTAACAGCAGAAAATACAGACAATATTCTGCCTACAATTCTGTCACGTTGTCAAATGGTTGATGTTCCGCGGATTTCTGATGAAGAGGTAGGAAATTATCTGAAAACCCAAACCGAAATCCGTGATGAAAAAATCGGGGAAATTGTTTTTCAATCGCAGGGAAACCTCAATACAGCGAAGAAACTTTTATTCGAAGAAAATTCTGACCAAGAGTTTGAAGAGTTGTTTATTACCTGGGTACGAGAAGCTTTTCAGGTGAAAAAGAAACCCGAATTTTTGAAAAATATCGTTTTTTGGGGAAGAAATATTGCAACATGGAATCGCGAAAAACAAAAGAATTTTCTCAATTATTGCAGTGAGATGTTCCGTCTTGCTTTGATGCAGAATTACGGAAATGATGCGCTGGTTTACAAGAAAATAAATTCCGGCGGATTCAAGTGGGAAAGTTTTGCAAGATTCATACACGGTGCAAATATTGCCGTGATTTTAGACGAGATTTCAGATGCCGATTATCATTTGGAAAGAAACGCAAATCCTAAAATCGTGTGGACAGATTTAGCCATAAAACTATCGCGGCATATTCACAAAACTCCATAAAAAAACCACCTTTTTATAACAATCATTAAACCAAACGTTTCGTTTCTTCCCAAAGCAAGTCTATTTCTTCTAAAGACAAATCTTCTAATTTCATGTTTTTTTCCAAAGCAAGATTTTCCATTTTTTGAAAGCGGGAAATAAATTTGGAGTTTGTTCTTTCCAAAGCTGAATCGGGATTAATACCCGAAATTCTGGCATAATTAACCAAAGAGAAAAACACATCGCCCAATTCCTGTTCTTTCTTGTCAGAATCAGTTTCGGCGTGAAATTCTGCCAATTCTTCATCTACTTTTTTCCAAGCATCTTCTGCATTGTGAAACTCAAAACCGATTCCTTTTACTTTATCTTGAATTCTGTATGCTTTCACCAAACTCGGCAATCCTTTAGAAACTCCTGCAAGAACAGATTTATTACCTTCTTTCAGTTTCAGTTTTTCCCAATTCTGCTTCACTTCTTCTTCATCTTTCACTTCCACATCGCCATAAATATGCGGATGACGGAAAATCAGCTTTTCATTCAAAGCATTGATGACATCTGCAATATCAAAACTGTTTTTCTCTGAACCAATTTTCGCATAAAAAACCAAATGCAACAGAACATCGCCGAGTTCTTTTTTGATTTCGGGTAAATCTTCTTTGAGCAGCGCATCAGAAAGTTCATATACTTCTTCCAGCGTTAAATGTCTTAAAGACTGCAAATCCTGCTTTTTATCCCACGGACATTTTTCTCGCAAATCGTCCATAATATCGAGAAGTTTAGAAAATGCTTCGAGTTTTTGTTCTTTGGTGTTCATTTTTTATAATTAAAGATTTAATATTTCCACAAAAAAACTTTGTCAAATATTACATTTAACAAAGTTATAAAATTGTATTAAAAAGTAATTATCCCTGTTTTCTGTGGGTACTTTTCGGGGCAGATTTTGCTGCGGAACTTGATGCTTTTACTTTAGCAGAAGTTGATTTTTCTGCTTTCGGTGCAGATTTTTTCGTTTCCGTTTTTTCTACTTTTTTCTGCTCTTCTTCGGTAGTTTCTTCTGCTTTCACAAAACTTTCTGGAGTGATATATCCTGCTTTGTTCAAAATATTATACCATTGTGCTAATTTTTTGATGTCGGAAACATATACTCTTTCTGCATCGTAGTTTGGTAAAGATTTTGTCATGAATGCTCTCAATTCAACATCGGTAGATTTATGGGAAATGGTTTCTTTATAGTCTTCGTTTTTTGCAACATTTTCAAAAACTTCAAACAATGGGATTTCTTTTTCAAGAGTGAACATTGCGATATTATCCAGCAAACTCACTTGCGAAGAATTAGATATACTCGCTTTTTTCTTTGTTATTACATCTTCCACAATAAAACCGTTTTTCAACTGTGAAATCAACTTGTAAAGTCCCGGTTTTCCGGAAATCGAAATTATTTTTTCTAACTGCATATTTTTTTTGTTTGTTTAACGTTCAAGGTTTAAGGTTCATAGTTGCAATCTTCCATCTTCCAACTACTTTGGAAATCTCATTTTATAATTCACGGAAACATCACCGTTCGAAATTTTCATCAGCTTTCCTTTGACCAGTTTTTTCTTCAGCGAACTGAGATGGTCGGTAAAGAGAATTCCTTCAATATGGTCATATTCATGCTGAATTACTCTTGCTCTCATATCCGAAAAAGTATCGGTATGCTTAACGAAATTTTCGTCGAAATATTCTATTTTAATGGTTTCTTTTCTTTTTACATCTTCGCGAATATCGGGAATAGAAAGACAACCCTCGTTGAATTTCCATTCTTCCCCGCTCTCTTCAATAATTTTTGCATTGATGAGTACTTTCCTGAATTTTCTGAATTCATCGGCAAGTTCGGCATAATCATCATCATCTGCAAGTGGTGAAAGATCTATCACAAAAAGCCGAATGTCTAAACCAATTTGCGGTGCAGCCAAACCAATTCCGTTTGCTGAATTCATGGTTTCAAACATGTTGGCTATTAATGCTTTAACATCGGGATAATCTTTTGAAATCTCTTGGCATTTTTTCCTTAAAACGGCATCGCCGAATGCTCTTATCGGTAAAATCATCTTTGTTTCTGTTCTAAAAAATTCTGCAAAATTATGGTTGCACTCACTTTGTCAATCAATCCTTTTTCTTCGCGTTTCTTCTTGTTTTTTCCGCTTTGCGAAATAAAGAAAGAAGCCATTTTCGAGGTAAAACGCTCGTCAAAACGATATACTTCAATCGCAGGAAATTCGGTTTTGAATTTCTCTATAAATACTAAAATTTCATTTTCAATCTCGGAAATATTTCCTTTTAAATCTGTGGGAAGTCCTATCACAACTGATTCCACATTGTTTTCTACAAAATATTTTTTTAAAAAGGCAAAAATATTTTTGGTTTCTACGGTTTCTAATCCGCTTGCAATAATTTGCATATCGTCAGTTTCCGCAATTCCACAACGCACTTTACCATAGTCGATTGCAAGGATTTTTCCCATAGTTTGCAAATCTACAAATATTTGTCTTTTTCTACAATTATTTAGGAACAATGACTTTTATTTAATTGATAATTTGATGTTTAAAAATAATCGAACCTTTGATTTTAAACAAAAAACCTTTCTGAAAACAGAAAGGTTTTTTTTATCATAATAATTTATCTTCTCACTATCTCGCAATATTCACCGCTCTTGTTTCACGGATTACCGTTACGCGGACTTGTCCCGGATAAGTAAGTTCGTTCTGTATCTTTTCCGAAATGTCGTAAGAAAGTTGTGCAGACTGTTCGTCATTCACTTTTCCACTTTCTACCATTACGCGGAGTTCTCGACCTGCCTGAATTGCATACGCACTGGAAACTCCGTCAAAACTCAATGCTGCTGCTTCCAAATCTTTCAAACGTTGAATGTAAGATTCTAGAACCTGTCTTCTTGCACCCGGTCTTGCTCCGGAAATTGCATCGGCAACTTGAATGATTGGCGAGAGAAGTGAGGTCATTTCCACTTCGTCGTGGTGAGCTCCGATTGCATTGACCACTTCTGCATTTTCCCCAAATTTTTCTGCCCACTGCATTCCGAGAAGTGCGTGAGGAAGTTCAGATTCCTGCTCAGGAACTTTTCCTATATCGTGAAGAAGTCCGGCTCTTTTTGCCAATTTCACGTTTAGTCCCAATTCTGCAGCCATTGTTGCAGCGATATTTGCTACTTCTCTGGAGTGCTGCAAAAGGTTTTGTCCGTATGAAGAACGGTATTTCATTCTTCCCACAATTTTTACCAGTTCGGGGTGCAATCCGTGGATTCCTAAATCGATAATGGTTCTTTTTCCGACTTCTATGATTTCTTCTTCTATCTGTTTTTTGGTTTTTTCTACCACCTCCTCTATTCTTGCAGGGTGAATTCTTCCGTCTGTAACCAATCTGTGAAGTGAAAGACGTGCAATTTCTCTTCTTACCGGGTCGAAACACGAAAGTAAAATTGCTTCCGGAGTATCATCAACAATAATTTCTACACCTGTTGCGGCTTCCAAAGCACGGATATTTCTTCCTTCTCTACCAATGATTCTTCCTTTCACCTCGTCAGATTCGATATTGAAAACCGAAACCGAATTTTCTATCGCCTGTTCTGTCCCAATTCTCTGAATGGTTTGTATCACTATTTTTTTCGCTTCCTGCTTCGCATTCAGATTGGCTTCTTCCATAATGCTCTGAACGTGAGCTTGAGCTTTTGTTTTTGCTTCGGCTTTAAGTGCTTCTACCAATTCGTTTTTGGCATCTTCTGCAGAATAACCGCTGATTTTTTCTAGCATTTCTACTTTCTTTGTAGTTGCTATATCGAGTTCCTGCTGTTTTCTTTCGATGATTTCGAGTTTTTTACCGTAATCTGCGATTTGCCTGTCCAAATCTTTTTCAAGTTTTCCTGTTTTGCTCAGTTCATCGTTCAGTTTGTTTTCTTTGTCTTTAATTCTTTTTTCTGCTTCCAGCATTTTCTTTTCTCTGGATTGAATATCTGAATCATGTTGGGACTTCAGTTCAAGAAATTTTTCTTTTGCCTGTAGATGTTTTTCCTTTTTGATAGATTCTGCCTGAACCGTTGCTTTTTCTATAAGGTTCTCGGCATTTTTCTTTGCATCTTCTACAATGAATTTTGCTTTGGAATTAAGGTTGCTTTTGGCGAAAAACATTCCCGCAACTGCTCCTATTCCTAAACAAACCATGCCGATAATAATAGCGATTGTTGTCATATATGTTTAGTTTTAATGTTCAATTTCTAAAGTTCAATGTTTAAGGTTTAAAGTTTAACTTGAAACCCGAAACAAAAAAAACCTACAACAGTTCAGTGATTTAGAGTAAACTCCCAATCTTCACGATTTGAACTGATTTCCTTTCGCTGTAATCTGCGCGAAGCAGCACGCCATTGAAAAGACTTTTGTTCGGTAATTGTTTAGCGTTGAGTTTACCTGTAATGTGTTAGAACTATTGTAGGCAGTTTTTTCGGAAAAGAAAAATCTACTTTTCCAGTGCGTCCAATATCTGATTGATGCTTTTCAATCTTTCGTTGGCTGCATTTATATTTTTTTCGTTGGTGAGTTGTGCTACTTCTACATTTGTCCCCATTTTCAGGCAACACATTGCTAAAGCATCTTGCTTATCACGCACGTCAAAATTTTGTTCAAAATCTTTAATCATTGCTTCAATCTGTTTCCCTACTTTGCGCAGTGTTTCTTCTTCTGCGGCGGGAACATTCAACGGATAATTTCTTCCGGCAATAGTGATGGTAATTCTTCTTACTTCCATTACAATCCGCTGTTTTGTAGCTCTGCAATACAGTTATCCACTTCTTTTATCAACCTGTTGATATGGGTTTTCATCAGTCGGTTGTAATCAGGATTTCCCGATAATGCTGAATAAAGTTTTATATTTTCTTGTTCTTCTGCTAAAACCTGATTTTTTTTCCGCTCATCATTATACTTCACTTTCAATTCCTCATGCTCTTGATTGAGTTCCGAAAATCTTTCACTGAGATTCTGGTAATTTTTCCTGATGTTAAGAATTTTCTTCTCGAGCAGAGAAAAATTATTTTCTAAATCTTTGAGCATTTTCAGGTGTAATTATTCTAACTATTCCACAAAAATATAAAAATTTATATTGAAAAGGTAAATAATTAAAAATTAATTTAAACAAATCCGGAAAAGCGAGAATCAGTTATTACCAATTTAACAAACATAAATTGTTGATTTACAACTTTATAAAAAAGAAAATCTCCCATAAAAAATGAGAGATTTTCATCAGAGCCAACGATGAGATTTGAACTCACGACCTCTTCCTTACCAAGGAAACGCTCT
>CAZHFE010000013.1:0-38756 GCA_964532055.1 uncultured Kaistella sp.
TCGCTACTTTGGTCGGTTCGTAATCTTCGTAGAACGATTTTACTTCTTTGATTAATAAATTTAATTCCGACAAAATCCAGCGGTCGATTTCCGGACGGTTTTCAACTTCTTTTTCAGAATAATTAAATCCATCAACATTCGCATACAAAGCAAAGAAAGAGTAGGTGTTGTAAAGCGTTCCGAAGAATTTTCTACGAACCTCATCAATTCCTTCGATATCGAATTTTAAATTTTCCCAAGGATTTGCATTGGAAATCATATACCAACGTGTCGCATCAGGACCGTATTTTGCCAGCGTTTCAAACGGGTCAACTGCATTTCCCAAACGTTTGGACATTTTCTGCCCGTTTTTGTCTAAAACCAAACCGTTTGAAACCACATTTTTATACGCAACAGAATCAAAAACCGCAGTTCCGATTGCATGAAGCGTATAAAACCAACCACGAGTTTGATCAACACCTTCCGCAATAAAATCTGCAGGATATGCTTTTCTATCGTCGATTAATGCTGCGTTTTCGAACGGGTAATGCAATTGCGCATAAGGCATCGCCCCAGAATCGAACCATACATCAATTAAATCCGATTCACGTTTCATTGGTTTTCCGCTTTCGGACACCAAAACGATTTTGTCGGTTACATTTTTATGCAAATCGATTAAAGCATAATTTTCGTCGGACATATTTCCGATTTCAAATCCTTTGAAAGGGTTTTCTTTCATTACGCCAGAAGCGATTGCTTTTTCGATTTCGTTGTATAACTCTTCAATAGAACCAATAATTTTTTCTTCTTTTAAATCTTCTGTTCTCCATATTGGCAAAGGAATTCCCCAATATCTTGAACGGGAAAGATTCCAATCATTCACATTTTCCAACCAATTTGCAAAACGTCCTTCTCCTGTAGATTTTGGTTTCCAATTAATGGTTTCATTCAGTTCTACCAAACGATTTTTTACAGAAGACATTTTTACGAACCAAGAATCCAATGGATAATACAAAAGTGGTTCATCAGTTCTCCAACTGTGCGGATAACTATGAACGTATTTTTCAACTTTGAAAGCTTTGTTTTCTTTTCTTAGTTTTAGTGCAATTCTCTCATCAACAGATAAATACGATTTTAAATCTGCGATAATTGATTTTAAATTTTCTTTCTGAATATTAAATTCTGTGGTTTTTTCTTCTTCTTTCAGATATTCGCCTTTCACATATTCATTGGCAAAACCATAGATATTGTCTTTTATAATAGATAAAAAACGACCTTGTAAATCTACTAATGGAACCGGATTTTCATTTTCATCCAAAACCAACATTGGCGGAACTTCGGGTTTTGCTTCTTTAGCAACTTTAGCATCATCTGCACCAAAAGTCGGCGCGGTGTGTACGATTCCTGTTCCGTCTTCTGTTGTCACGAAATCTCCCGAAATCACTCTGAATGCATTTTCTGGATTTTGGTAAGGTTTTGCGTAATCTAAAAGTTGCTCATATTTAATTCCAACCAAATCAGCACCTTTGAATTCTGCTAAAATTTGATATGGAATGGTTTTATTTTCCGAAGTATAATTAGTGAAATCTTCATCATTTCCTTCCGCATATTTTTTTGCAAACTGTTTTCCAACCAAAGCTTTCGCCAAAACAATATTAATCGGCTCAAAAGTATATTGATTGAACGTTTTTATTAAAACATAATCGATTTTTGGACCAACTGTCAAAGCTGTGTTTGAAGGTAAAGTCCAAGGTGTTGTCGTCCAAGCTAAGAAATGAACATCACCAAAATTTTGTAAAAATGAAGGTAGAGTTTCTGGCAAAGTTTTGAACTGCGCTACAATTGTTGTGTCTGTAACATCACGATATGCTCCAGGTTGATTCACTTCGTGGGAAGACAAACCGGTTCCCGCTTTCGGAGAATACGGTTGAATGGTGTAACCTTTGTACAACAAGTTTTTATCATACAACTGCTTTAGCAACCACCAAACAGATTCCATATATTTTGGTTCATACGTGATGTATGGATTTTCTAAATCTACCCAATATCCGATTTTTTCGGTAAGGTCGTTCCAAATATCGGTGTAACGCATTACTGCATTTTTACACGCTTCGTTGTATTCTTCAACGGAAATTTTCTTTCCGATATCTTCTTTTGTGATTCCTAATTCTTTTTCAACGCCCAATTCCACAGGAAGTCCATGAGTATCCCATCCTGCTTTACGAAAAACTTGTTTCCCGTTTTGAGTTTGGAAACGACAAAAAATATCTTTAATCGCTCTTGCCATAACGTGATGAATTCCCGGCAATCCATTTGCGGAAGGCGGTCCTTCATAAAAAATAAATTCTGGTTGTCCTTCACGGATTTCCACGGATTTTTTGAACGTGTCGTTGTTTTTCCAAAAAGTTGCAACATTATCAGCAACTTGGGTTAAATTCAGGTGTTTGTATTCTGTAAACTTCTTCATCGAAATCTCAAATTCTTATCTTAAAATTAAGTTTGCGAATATAGTGATTTTTAATGAAAAATATAGGTTTTTATGTTGGTTTTTAAAGGTTTAAGCATGTGGTTTTATGTGTGGATATATATAAAATATGTATTTGTTTGAAAATAAGTGACGAAGAAAAACTCAATTAAAAAAATGTTTCTACTTTTGCAGAAATTTTGTCCTTAATAATATGTCCAAAAATTTAGTTATCGTAGAGTCTCCTGCAAAGGCAAAAACCATTCAGAAATATCTCGGGAAAGATTTTGAAGTGAAATCGAGTTTCGGGCATATCCGCGATTTGCCGAAAAAAGGAATGGGAATCGATTTGGGAACTTTTACGCCGGATTACGAAGTTTCCGCCGATAAAAAGAAAATCGTTGCCGAACTGAAAGACGCCGTAAAAAAAGCCGACACAGTCTGGCTCGCTTCCGATGAAGACCGTGAAGGAGAAGCAATTGCGTGGCATTTGGCTCAGGAACTGAAATTAAAGGATGAAAATACCAAGCGAATCGTTTTCCACGAAATTACGAAAAACGCTATTTTAAAGGCCGTTGAAAATCCTCGAAAAATCGACCAGAATCTCGTAAACGCTCAACAGGCAAGACGAGTTCTCGACAGAATCGTAGGTTTTGAAATGTCGCCCGTTCTCTGGAAAAAAATAAAAACCGGACTTTCCGCAGGTCGTGTTCAGTCGGTTGCAGTTCGTCTGATTGTGGAAAGAGAGCAGGAAATCCGCGAATTTCAGCCGAAAGCAAGCTATAAAATTGAAGGACAGTTTTTAAATTCCGAAAAGCAGGAAATTTCCGCCAAACTGAAAAAAGATTTTGACAAAGAATCCGATGCGGAAAAATTTTTAGAGCAATCCAAAGAAACAGAATTTAAAGTTCTGAATATCGAGAAAAAACCGGGAACGCGCTCTGCTTCTGCACCTTTCACGACTTCCACGTTACAGCAGGAAGCGAGCAATAAATTGGGTTACGGCGTTACGACGACAATGCGTGTCGCCCAAAGATTGTACGAAGAAGGATATATTACGTATATGAGAACCGACTCAGTGAATCTTTCTCAGGAAGCGATTAATTCGGCAAAAAATTATATTGTTAAAGAATACGGCGAAAATTATTCAAAACCGAGAAATTATACCACGAAATCATCATCGGCGCAGGAAGCCCACGAAGCAATCCGCCCGACAGATTTTTCCGTGAAATCCATTGGCGATGCACAGTTGAACAAATTGTATCAGTTGATTTACAAAAGAACGCTGGCTTCGCAAATGGAAAATGCGAAGATTGAAAAAACCGTTATCGAAATCGGAAATCCGAAACTTCCTTACAATTTTGAAGCACAAGGTGAAGTCATTATTTTTGATGGATTTTTAAAAGTTTATGGAATTACGAAAGATGAAGATGATGAGGACAACAACAACGAAAAACTCTTACCGAAAGTTTTAGTCGGCGAAGTTTTAGATTATAAAAAAATCACCGCTACCGAAAAATTCACGAAAGCACCTGCAAGATATACCGAAGCAGGTTTGGTAAAAAAATTAGAAGAATTGGGAATCGGAAGACCGTCAACGTACGCACCGACAATCCAAACTATTCAGAATCGTGAATACGTCGATAAAAGAGAAATCGAACCGCAAACCCGCGAAATCGTAAAAATGACTCTCGGAAAAACCGGAGTGAAAAAAGAAATTTTAACGGAAAAATTCGGGGGCGATAAAAATAAATTCGTTCCGACCGACATCGGTGAAGTGGTGAATGAATTTCTCACCAACAATTTTGCGGAAATTCTGGATTACGGATTTACGGCAAAAGTGGAGCAGGATTTTGACGAAATTGCCGACGGAAAAGAGCAATGGAAAGAAATGATGACGGATTTCTATTCCAAATTTCACCCGAGAATCGAAGATGTGGAAGAAAATGCAGAACGTGCAACCGGAGAACGAATTCTCGGAAAAGACCCGAAAACCGGCAAAACTGTTCACGCAAGAATCGGACGTTTCGGACCGATGATCCAGATTGGCGAATCCGACGACGAAGAAAAGCCGATTTACGCTTCCTTGATGAGCGGACAGAATATCGCAACAATCACTTTGGAAGAAGCGCTGGAACTGTTTAAACTTCCTTTTGATTTGAAGGATTTTGAGGGTAAAAACGTTGCTGTCGGAGTCGGAAGATTCGGACCTTATGTAAAATGGGGCGAAACCTTTATCTCGATTCCGAAAGGGGAAGACCCGCTTTCCGTGAATCAGGAACGTGCGGAAGAAATCATTAATGAAAAGAAAAAAGCCGATGCGCCGATTGGCACTTACAAAGGTGAATCTGTAACGAAAGGAACGGGAAGATTCGGACCTTTCATCAAATACAAATCCGTTTTTGTGAATGTTCCGAAGAAATACGATTTCGATAATCTTTCGCAAAGCGACATCAACGAACTGATTGATGCGAAATTGGAAAAAGAAGCCAACCGCTACATCCAACAATGGGAAAAGGAAAAAATCTCGATTGAAAACGGAAGATGGGGTGCTTTCATCAAATTCGGAAAAGCGAATTTCAAAATTCCGAAGAACAAAAAAGACGAAAAATATACCGCCGAAGAACTGAAAGAAGTTTCTCTGGAAGAAGTGAAAAAATGGATTACAGCACAAGATAAAAACGCTTTTAAGGAGAAGAAAAAACCGGCTGCTAAAAAGAAATAAATTTGAAAATTTGAGAATGTGTTAATTTGAAAATTAATTATTTATGCACATTTTCAAATTCCCTAGTTGACACATTTTCAAATTAGAAAAAAATGAACTTTGAAGATATTCTCATTCCGCCAAGTGAAATAAAAACCCAAAAATGGCAACTCGGAAATCTGATTTCCAATGAAATACAGGAAGCGGGAATTGTTCTTGTTTTTTGTTCGGATTATCGCGGAATTGAAAACGGCAGTGCCGAAATTGCCGATTTCAAAAAGGTGCGCAAAGAACTGTATAAACTTTCTAAACTCGATTTCCAGATTCCTGTTTGTGATTTGGGCGACCTTATTTCGGGAAAAACACATCAGGATTCACATTATATTTTGCAGGAAGTGCTTTCTACGTGTCATTACAAAAATGCTGTTCCCGTGATTATCGGCGGAAGCAATGATTTGTCTTATTCGCTTTTTTCTGCACTGAATTTTCATCAGAAAGACATCAGTTATACGCAGATTTCAAATGTAATTTCCCTGTCAAACGAAGGCGAAGAAATTACCGAGAAAAACTTTCTTTCCAAGATTTTGAGTGCCAAAACATTCAGCATAAAAAATTATCATCATCTTGGTTATCAGAAACATCTGAACGAAACCGATTCGGTAAAACTGATTAAGGAAGTGGATTTCGACATTATCCGATTGGCAGAAATGATGAACTCTACCGAAAGAACAGAGCCGTTTTTTCGCAAAGCAGATTTGGTTACACTTAATTGTGATGCGGTAGAAAGTTTTGGCGATGGTTTTTCCGTAAATTTGCAAGTGAACGGACTGAACAGACGGGAAATTTGTGCATATATGAAAGAAGTGGGATTAAGTGAAAATCTGAAATCTGTCGGTATTTTTAATTTCAATACAGATTCCGAATATTTTCTTAATCATCAACTTTTGGCACAGATGATTTGGTATCTCATCGAGGGAATCAACATCCAAAAAACCCACCCGAAAGAAAGAGAATATGAAACATTTTTGGTTTTGATTGATGATAAAGATTATGCTTTCAGACGTGATGTGTTCAGAGATTTGTGGTATTTCGGAAGCGATTCCGGCGAGTTGATTCCATGTTCAAAAGCAGATTATGAAGATACCAAAAGAGGTTTTCTGAACAACAGGTTTTTGAAAAAATGAAAAAACTCAAAGCAAATTTTTGGCTTATATTTGCTTAGTTTTTAATCTTTATGTCTAAAATTCTATTCTTAACAACTTCTCACCTTTTTGATGATGACAGAATTTTCTATCACCAAGCGAAAGAACTTTTGAACGACGGACATCAGGTGATGATTTGCAGCCAATGTGCAGAATATCACGGAATTATTGACGGAATTGAGATTGAATCATTTTCAATTTTAGAAAAACCGGTTCAGGAAAAATTGGCGGCGTTCAAAAAAGTTTGCGAAAACTTTAACCCAGATTCTATTATCTGCTCAGAACCTTTGGCAGTTATCGCTGCAAAAACCTTCTCACGGAAAAAGAAAATCTCCGTTATTTACGACATTACGGAATGGTATCCGTCTATGCGAATGGTTGCAAAACACCGTTTTCCCCTAAAATGGATTCACGCACTGAAATTCTTTTTGATTCAGTTGTATGCAGGATTTTTGAGCGATTGTTTTATTTTCGGTGAAGAGAGCAAAAAATTTCCGTTGGCATATTTTTTTCCGTTTAAAAAGAAATTGCTTTTGCCGTATTTTCCTGATGAGCGGTACATTTTTACCAATATCAAAAAACTCAATCCCGATTCGATAAAATTGTGTTATACAGGTCAGTTTTCCGAAGAAAAAGGAATCGGAAATTTTTTTTCGGCAGCAGCAAAACTCAGAGAAAAGAAACCCAATTTGCATATTTCTCTTTTACTTATCGGCGGTGCGCGAAAAAAGGAAGACGAAGCGTATTTTAAAGAACTTCTTGCAAAATATGCGTGGGAAAATATCAGCATTGAAAAACCGACTGATTTTGAAAGTTTTAGCCAATCTTATGCAGATGCCGATATTTGCTTTGATTTGCGTGAGATTAATTTTGAAAACCACCGCTGTCTTCCTATCAAAATTTTTTATTACGCTGCATCAGGAAAACCTGTAATTTATTCGGATTTGAAAGCAACACGCAGTTTTGTGGAAGCCGAAAAATTCGGTTATTTCGTGAATCCCGAAAATGCGGAACAGATTGCAGAGCTGATTTTGAAGTATGTGGAAAATCCCGATTTGTACCGTCAACATGCAGAAAACGGAAGACGTCTTTATGAAGAAAAATACCGATGGAAAATCATCAACAGTGATTTTGTAGATTTTGTAAATTCATCTGTCAGATAAAATGAAGCAAACCGTAATACAAACTTTTCTTTCCCGATTTTTAATTTTGGCTTTAAATTTCGGGATGGTTATTTTCACGACTAATTTTTGGGGAAGTTCCGGAAAAGGCGTGGTTTCTATTTTAATAGCAGATTTGGCGATGGTGGGTTTTGTGAGCAACATTTTTGTCGGGAGCAGCATCACCTATTTTGCAGGGAAATTCCGTACCGAGCAGATTTTGCTATACGGTTATCTGTGGGCTTTTTTGGTGGGAATCACCGTTCCCCTTCTCATCGGTTTTATCCATCCACAAGAATATCTTTCTTATTTGATGGTGCTTTCGGTTTTGTCTGCACTTTTAGCAACGAATATCAATTTTTTTGTCGGACAGCAGAATATCAAAAACTTCAATATCTATACGGTTTTGCAACAAGCGTTGCAGATTTTTTTCATCTTTGTTCTGATTGGGATTTTTGATGAAACCGAAGTCGATACTTATTTCAAAGCGCAAATTTTGTGTTTTTTCGTGCTGTTTGCAGTAAGTTTTTACCAGATTGCGAAGCGGTGCAAAATTTCGCAGATTTTATTTTCTAAAGAAATCGGGAAACGCTTATTCGATTACGGCTGGAAAGTACAACTAAGTACATTTCTACAATTTCTGAATTATCGGTTGTCTTTTTACTTTATAGAATTTTTTAAAGGTTTGTCGAGTGTAGGAATTTACTCAATTGGTGTTGCGTTGTCTGAAGCAATTTGGACAGTCAGCAGAAGCGTTTCCGTGATTCTTTATGCAGATGTGGTTAATAATGAAAACCGGGAAGATTCTATCTTGAAAACCAAAACTTCATTAAAGATAAGTTTTTTGATAACGCTGGTTTTTATTTTGGTGATGCTCATTATTCCGGCGCAGATTTATGTTTGGGTTTTTGGTAAAGATTTTGTGCAGAGCAAAGAAGTGGTTTTGCTTTTATCACCCGGAATTTTGGCGATTGCAACGAGCAACATTATCGGAAGTTATTTTGCAGGAATCAACAAACTCAGAATACTGAATGTAAAATCCATCATCGGTGTTATCATTACTATTATCGGTTCGTGGTACTGCATTCCGAAATGGGGCATTTTGGGAGCGTGTATTGTAACAACCATTTCTTATGCAGTTTCTTCGGGTATTTTGTTTTGGGAATTTTACAGAATTACAGATTTTCGTACAAGAGATTTCGTTCTCTCAAAAGAAGAATGGCAATTGCTGATTCAAAAACTCCTGCGCAGAAAATAAAATTGCATTTATTTACATAACTTTGGAGGAGATTTTAAATTATAAAACACAAAAATCTGTCAATGAAAATTCGGAATATTTTAATGATTTTTTCGGTTTCGGGAATGCTCGCTCTCGGTTGCAGAAACAGTGATGAAGAGGTACAGCAAATTGACCAAATCATCAATCTCTACATCGATTCTGCAAACATCGATATGCTGAATGCCAAAATTGAAGGTGCATATACCAATGTCAAAATGAATGATGTTTACGGATTAACCGATAATGCGCCGGTTTCCTTTACGATGAAAAAAAATCAGGATACGGTAAATTTCATTGAGTATGTTGCGGGTGCAAAAAGGGTTTTAATAGATTCCTCGGATGTAAATGAAAAAATTTATGAATCAAAAATTTCACTTATTTTCACCCGTAAAGTTAATGATTCCATTACTTCAACTTTCAATGATATATTGACTATCAATTACCAATGGACTCCAAATGTGTTTCAGGTTTCAAAAGTTTGGTATAACAATGTGCCGCAATTTATTAAAGTTCAGGGTGAACCCAACATCGTGAAAATCTCTAAATAATCCTTAAATTTGCAACTCAGATTTTGATTGTTCCTGTGAGCAATTATCATTTATCAATCATCAATTATATTTTAGATGTTACAGGTTAATTTTTTGCGCGAAAACAAAGAGCGTGTTTTAGAAGGTTTAAAAAAAAGAAATTTCAAACAGCCGAATTTGGTAGATGCAGCTGTTTCTGCCGATGACGAAAGGAAAAAAATGCAGTTCGAGCTCGACCAGAATCTTGCGGAAATGAACAAAATTTCCAAAGAAATCGGGATTTTGATGAAAGACGGCAAAAAAGAAGAAGCCGAAACTGCAAAAGCAAAAACCGCAGAATACAAAGAAAATTCGCAAAATCTTCAGCAAAAATTAAAAGAAGTTGAAAACAATTTACAGGAAATTCTCTATCAGATCCCGAATATTCCCCATGAAAAAGTAGCGGCAGGAACTTCTGCAGACGATAATGAAATCGTATATCAATCTCATGATGTTGAAGGTTTAGGCGAAGGTGCAATTCCGCACTGGGAATTGGCAAAAAAATACAATTTGATTGATTTTGAACTCGGCGTGAAAATCGCAGGAGCAGGTTTCCCGGTTTATCTTGGGAAAGGAGCGAGATTGCAAAGAGCTTTGGTTCAGTATTTTCTCGACAAAAATGTTGATGCAGGTTATTTGGAGGTCAATCCACCCCATGTGGTGAATGAAGCGTCCGGTTACGGAACAGGTCAGCTTCCTGATAAAGAGGGACAAATGTATTACATTAATGAAGACAATCTCTATCTGATTCCTACTGCGGAAGTTCCCGTAACGAATCTTTACCGAGATGTTTTGCTGGATGAAAAAGAACTGCCTGTAAAAAACACCGCATTTTCGCAATGTTACCGAAGAGAAGCCGGAAGTTACGGAGCGCATGTTCGTGGTTTGAACAGATTGCATCAGTTTGAAAAAGTGGAAATCGTACGTTTGGAAAAACCTGAAAATTCTTACCCCGCTTTAGAAGAAATGGTAGAACACGTGAAATCTATTTTGACGGATTTGGAACTTCCGTTCAGAATTCTGCGGCTTTGTGGCGGAGATATGGGTTTCACTTCTGCAATGACTTATGATTTTGAGGTTTGGAGCGCGGCTCAGGAAAAATGGCTGGAAGTTTCTTCGGTTTCCAATTTTGAAACTTTTCAGGCAAACCGTTTGAAATGCAGATACAAAGGTGATGGAAAATCACAGTTGGTTCATACGCTGAATGGTTCTGCAATGGCATTGCCGAGAATTATGGCGGCACTTCTGGAAAACAACCAAACCGAAAGCGGAATCAAAATCCCTAAGAAAATCGCAGAATATGCAAGGTTTGAGGTGATTGGGTAAAAAGTTAGTTTGCTTTGTAATTTAGGATTTTACCAAACAATGAAAGATACCGGAGAAAGACATATTTTAGGTGAAAGTTTCACAAATGAAGCAGAATATTATAACCATTTAATGCATCTTGCTACTTATGAAAATACCTTAAAATTTGTACAGGGCAAGAAAGTTTTGGATTACGGTTGCGGTTCAGGATATGGTACATACATGCTTTCTGAAACTGCGGATAAGATTACAGGTGTGGATATTAGTTCTGAGGCAATTGATTATGCCCAAAAAAATTACACAAAAGAAAATCTGAATTTCCTGACTTTATCTGAATTGTCTGACGAAAAATTTGATGTTATTACTTCGTTTCAGGTTATAGAACATGTTTACAATGATAAAGAATATGTGCAAAAACTTAAAACGCTGCTTAATACTAATGGAGTGCTTATCATTTCTACACCAGACAAAACCGATAGATTATTTCCGTACATTCAAAAACCATGGAATATTTTCCACATAAAAGAATACGATTCCGGCGGACTGAATAAACTTTTAAAAAAATATTTCCAAGATGTGGAAATTCTCAAAATTGGTTCTGATGGTGGTTTCGTGCTAAAAGAAATTTCCAGAACAAAAAAGCAAAAACTCATTACTTTACCTTGCACGTTGTTTTTTTACCCAAATTTTCTCAGAATTTATTTGCTAAAGCTGCAAAGTAAAATTTATGAATTGCTGAATGTCGTAAGAATAAAATATAAAGCTAAACCACCAGAAAATAAAAATGATAAAGAATATGACTTTATCTCAAAATATTCTGTAAGCGATATAAAATTCGGAAAAAATTTGGACCAATCCACAGATTTATTTGCTATCTGCAAAACCCCCACCAAACGTAATCTCTAAAAAAATCCGTTATTCCGCAATTTGGGTTTATTCTGTAATGATGGTAATGATTTTATCTTTGTTTTTAAGATTTGTATTACTCAATTTTTCTGGGTCGAGATTAATAATAATGGTTTGATTGTCAACTTGTTCAATCCAATCGTGTCTTCCTTTTATTTCCTTTATTTTGCTTTCAAAAATGAGTTTGTATTCTACTTTCAATTTCATCATTTCCATCATGGCTTTAGTTTGTTTTCTCTGTTCTTCCTGTTCTTCGGGAGTTGTGGCTTCTTTTGTAGAATCATCATCTCCAATGGTTTTTCCTAAAGAATCCAAATTAAAAGCAGAGGTATTTATGGTGAGCGTTTTCCCCGTCCAATTGGTGAGCAAATCCTGATTGACAGGAATGTTACCACCTCTTTTTCTCTCAGTTTCTGCTTTGGTGAAATCTTCATATTCTTTTACGGTGAATTTGTCTAATTTCAGGGAAATTCCTGAGAGTTCATCACCATCAAATTTAGATTTGATAAATATTTTTTTCATCAACTTTACAGAATCCGGATTTTGGGGTATTTTCTTTTCTTCATTTTTTTCCATCTCATAGAAAGATGTCCATTCTTTCGGGAGTTTCTCTAATTCACCAAGTCCTTTGATGTTCGCAGAATCTTTAGAATTTAAAAAGCCAATCATTTCTTTGGCATCAATATCAATAATACTTGTGGAAGTAGCATCTTTGAAATAGGTGATTTCTGTGTTAATGCTGCATGATTGTAGAGTAAATACAGCGGCAACGAGGAAAAAGAAAAGATATTTTTTCATTATATTAATGATTAATTACTGCTAAAATAAGAAAAAAATCAATTAATGACACGTTGCGTGGTTTCCGTCTTGGTGTTCTTTGGAATTGTTGTGAATAACTTTCAGTGCTTCTTTTTTCGGGGAAATGTAGGGAATTCCGATTTCCATTCCGCGTAAGATGAAAAGTGCACCAAGAACAATCATCATTGCGGGGATAAATTTCAAGATTTTGATTCTGAAAGTAGTCGTCATCAAATTTCCCAATAAAACAACCGAAAACATAAACGGCAAAGTTCCCAATCCGAAAAGTGCCATAAACGCTGCTCCCTGCAAAATTCCACCGGAAGCCAAACTCGCTGTTAATGCCATATAAACCATTCCGCACGGTAAAAATCCGTTCAGAATTCCGGTGGTGAATCTGGAACGGTAATCTGCTTTTTGCAGCAATTTACCCAGATTCATTTTTACTTTGAATAAAAATATGGACAAAAACGGAATTTTTGAAGCGAAGTCTTTTCCGCCAAAAGAAAATATTGCCATGATGATGAGCAAAATTCCTGCAAAAATGGTAAGGTACTGCTGAAAGCCAGACATTTCAAAACCTTGACCGGCAATTCCCAAAACCGCACCGAGCAATGCATAAGTGAAGATTCTACCAAATTGATAGGTGAGATTTTGTAGGTAATAATTAGCTGCTTTTTTTCGGGTCAATCCCATAGAAAGCGCAATAGGACCGCACATTCCGATACAATGGAAACCGGAAGCGAATCCTAAACCAATTGCCGAAATGATGAGTGCTATTTCCATAAAACGTCATAATCAAGTTGAAACGGTTTTTTGTTTTGTTGCCATTTTATTTTCAGCGTATAAGAACCTTTGCTAATGACTTTTGCGGGAATCAGTATTGCGTTTTCTGAATTCAATGTTAACTCTTTTTTCACATCGAGATTGGAGTCATCTGTACGGAAAAGTTCAAATTCTACTTTCTTTTCATCGGGAATTCCGAGTGCGGGGAAAACAATTTTAATTCCTTCCGGAGTTTGAAGGTATTGTAGTTTTTCTGTGAGTTTATCGGCATTATTTTTGGCATCGATGACTTGTTGGTAATTCAGCTCATCTTGATAATAATCTTGGGAAACCAATTCGGAATTATTCTGACCATTGGGAAAAACCAATATCATAAATAAAATAAACGCAATAAATAAAGCGAGCGCAACTGCAATACCATGTCCCCAATTAAATTTTTTAAGCATAATGAATAATTAAAATTGTATTCTAAATGGTCCTTGAAAATAGGTTTCAAATGAATCGAGCAGTTTTCCGTTTTGGTCATAAACTCCGATTTTCACATTTTGTTTAGAGAGTTTTATTTCCTTTTCGGGGAAGCTTATATTCACTGTTCCTTTTGTCATTTTATCTTTTTTCAGTAAAATTTTATCTTCGCTCAATGTGATTTTTCCGTGTTGCGGTTCTATAATCTTAACGGAAACTACAAAGTCTTTATTGGATTTGTTGAGGAAAGTATAATTGTAGGTATTGGAGATGTAACCGTTCCGAACAAAGAAAGAAGAACCGGCAGGTTTGATGAATTTGGCTTCCATGCTTCCTCTGTTGCTCAGCAAAAACCCTAAAAATCCTATCATTAAAAGCAACACTAAAGAATACGCTTTCATTCTTCCGGTAAATTTGAAAGGTGTTCCTTTTTCTATTTCGTCTTCTGTTGCATAGCGAATCAATCCTTTTGGAAGTCCTACTTTTTCCATTACTTCATCACACGCATCCATACATGCTGTACAGTTTACGCATTCTAATTGCTGTCCGTCGCGAATGTCTATTCCTGTAGGACAAACCACTACACATTGATGACAATCGATGCAATCGCCTTTTCCTTCTGCTTTTCTGTCTTCTCCTTTTCTCCATTTCGAACGATTTTCTCCGCGTCTGAAATCGTAATATACATTGATGGTCTGTTTGTCAATCAAAACACCTTGCAATCTTCCATAAGGACAAACTAATGTACAAACCTGCTCTCTGAACCACGCAAAAGTAAAATAGAAAGCCGCTGTGAAAAGAATCATTACCAAAAAATTGGTAAAGTTTACAAAAGGACCTTCACTCATAATTTTGAAAATTTCATGATAACCCACAATGTACATAAACATCCAATGGGTAATGATGAGCGAAATGACAATGAAGATAGACCATTTCAAAGAACGTTTCCAGATTTTTTCTGCATTCCATTCTTGTCTGTCGAGTTTCATCTGTTTGTTTCTGTCTCCTTCTACAAGATAATCTACTTTTCGGAATATCATTTCGAGGAAGATAGTTTGCGGACAAATCCACCCACAGAAAATCCTGCCGAAAACGACGGTAAACAAAATGATGAAGACAATGGAAGTAATGGCGCCTAAAGCCAGAATGAAAAAGTCTTGAGGATAAAACGGCTGTCCGAAGATGAAGAACTGTCTTTCAAGAATATTGATTAATAAAACGGGATTGCCGTGAATTTTCAAAAATGGAACAACAAAGAATAACGCTAATAAAAAATAACTTACCAGTGTTCTGTAGTTGGTATATTTCCCACTCGGTTTTTTAGGGAAAACCCACTTTCGTTTTCCAGACTGATCCATTGTTCCTATAGAATCTCTGAAAGTTTCTGCGTCTACTACTTGTCCTTGTCCGCCTCTGAAAATCTCCTTTTCCGACATATTATTTCTTAATCCTGATAAAAGAAAGCATAATCCGCTATCCTCTGAATAAAAAGATATCGAACTATGCTCTCATAGATTTGTTTTTAAGTTATTATTTTTCCCAGTTTGCAGGTGTTCCTTGCGGAGCTGCACCACCTTGAGCAGGTGTTATCGGAGACATTTCTTGATTGATATGATATACATAAGCGGCAACATTCTGAATGTCAAATCCGGTAAGAACTCCATTTTTTCCCCATGCTTGCATTGTTGGGTTGTTCGGACTGCCGTTTTCTACCATGTGAAAAACATTTTTGAATAATGTTTTTTCTGGCTGATTAATCCAGGTATTATCGGTAAGGTTTGGTCCTATTCCTCCTTTTCCGCCATCTCCGTGGCAGGAAACACAATTTGTTTTGAATACTTCTTCTCCTGCAGCAATATTATCCGGAGAATACACTGCGGATTCAATTGTTGGTGGTGGTGTATCTTTCATCCATTGTTCAATACTTGCAATCTGTGCTTTGTATTCTTCGTCATATTCTTTGATAGGGTGAGCAAAATCTGTTAACCAGTAAGAAAGTAGATAAACAATACAATATGATACTCCAAACCAGAATAAACCCAACCACCATTTCGGTAACTGATTATCCAGCTCCATAATACCGTCAAAACCATGGTCGATAAGAATATCTTTTTCTTCACTGTTCGATTGCTTTTTGAATGCACTTTCATAAAGTCCTTTAAGATAAGGTACTTTTTTGCTTTCTATATATTCTTTTTTCTCAACCTCTGATAGTTTTTTGAATTTATCATTTTCTATCAAATCTCCAATGGAGCCCTGAATTAATGCAAGAATAGCACTGATTATTACTGTTCCCCAAAAATATGGTGAAGAGAGGAATGAGGCATTTTGTACAAACATGTAATATACAATGAATAAAATCACAAGTATTATCGCTATTGTTACATAAACCGGTGTTCTTTGTTTCATAATAGTTTAATTTTTTTTGGAATTAAAATCTTCTACTTCGGTATCATCATTTAAAGGTGCATTTGCTTCTTCATCATAATATTTCTTCGGTCGGGAAAAAACCCAATAAAGAATACCCAGAAAAAAGATGATAAACAAAAACATAGAAATGGTTTGCAGTAAACCTGCGTATTCGCTATTTCCTAATATTTCTTTTACACTTTGCGGTATCATGCTTTTTTCTTTTAGTTAAGATTAATTTGTACTTGCTGTTTTAATTTCTGTGGTTTTAATATCTGTTCCTAATCTTTGTAAGTAAGCAATAAGTGCTATGATTTCTTTTTTCTCAAGTGGTACATAATTTGCGCCTTGCTCCTCTTTTCTTTTTTCGTAAGCTACTTTTACGTCGTTGGCTTCAGAGAAAATTTGCTTCACAATATAACTTGCCTGATTATCTGCCCATTGATTTGCAGAGTCTATTTCCGCTTTTGTGTATGGTACATCAAAAACATCTTTCATGAATTTTATTTTATCCACCATTTGGCTTCTGTCATGAGTATTGGCAATCAACCAAGGATAACGAGGCATGATAGAACCTGCGGAAGTTTCTCTCGGATTAAGCATGTGCTTATAATGCCAAGAACTCGGGTTTTTGCCACCTTCTCTGTGTAAATCGGGGCCGGTTCTTTTCGAACCCCAAAGGAACGGTCGGTCGTAAATGAATTCACCAGCTTTTGAATATTGCCCGTTTTTACCGTTAAATCTCACGACTTCATCTCTGAACGGACGAATCATCTGCGAATGACAAGCGTTGCAACCTTCTCTGATATACAAGTCTCTACCCTCTAATTCCAATGGCGAATATGGTTTCACAGCAGCAATTGTAGGTACATTGTCCTTAATGGTCAATGTAGGAACAATTTCGGTAAAGCCGCCGATAGCAACTGTAAAAAATGAAAGAACAGTTAAAAGTATTGGTGTTCTTTCCAACCATAAATGGAAACCTTCTCCTTCTTTTCTTGATTTTGTAACATTTGCCAAAGCAGGAGCTTCTGCAGGAACATTTTTTTGGAAAGAGCCGCTTCTTACCGTAGCGATTACATTGACAATCATCAATATCGCTCCGGAAATATAGAGCAATCCACCTACAAATCTCATCTGATAGTAAGGGATAATTGCTGTTACGGTATCTAACCAGTTTTTATAAAGCAAAGTTCCGTCGGGATTAAATTGTTTCCACATCAAACCTTGTGTAAATCCTGATATATATAAAGGAACGGCATAGAAAATAATACCTAAAGTTCCCAACCAAAAATGCCAGTTTGCCAATTTCACAGACCAAAGTTTTGTGCGCCATAGAATCGGTAACAGATAATAAATCATACCGAAAGCCATAAAACCGTTCCAACCGAGTGCGCCAACATGAACGTGCCCAATTACCCAATCGGTGAAATGTCCTATTTTATTAAGTGTTTTGGTTGCAAGAAGTGGGCCTTCAAAAGTAGCCATACCGTAACAGGTAATAGCAACTACAAAGAATTTCAATACAGGGTTTTCTCTCACTTTATCCCACGCTCCTCTTAGAGTAAGAAGCCCGTTCAACATTCCTCCCCAAGATGGTGCAATCAGCATGATAGAGAATCCTGTTGCCAAAGCTTGCGCCCATCCAGGAATTGCGGTGTACTGTAAGTGGTGAGGTCCTGCCCAAATATATACAAATATCAATGACCAAAAGTGAATGATGGATAGTTTGTACGAAAATACGGGTCTGTCTGCTGCTTTTGGCAAGAAGTAATACATTAATCCCAATACCGGAGTTGTCAATACAAATGCAACCGCATTATGACCATACCACCACTGAACCAAAGCATCTTTTACCCCTGCATAAGCAGAATATGATTTCCAGCCGGCAAAAGAAAGTGGAACTTCAAGGTTATTGAAAATATGAAGCATGGCAATTGCTACCCAAGTTCCCAAATAAAACCAAATAGCAACATATAAATGTCGAACTCTTCTCTTCGCAATAGTTCCGAACATATTAGCTCCGAAAATCACCCAAATTACTGTTATTAAAATATCTATCGGCCACTCGTGTTCTGCATATTCCTTTGAAGTGTTGATGCCCATTAAGAAAGTGATGATTGTTACCACAATCATTAATTGCCATCCCCAGAAATGAATCCAAGAAAGTGTATCGCTCCACATTCTTGTTTTCAACAGCCGTTGCATTGAATAATAAGCTCCTGCGAAAAAACCATTACACACAAAGGCAAAAATTACCAAACTGGTGTGAATCATCCTAATTCGCCCAAAACCAAAAGCACCTTGAGAACTGATTAATCCCTGCAGATTTCCGCTTTGTAAACTTCTGATGGTTTCATCATCAGTCCCGAAGAAAAATTCCGGAAGTTCCGGGTAGAATAGCATTAATGCTGCAGTAAGACCCATGGTGAATCCTAAAACCCCAAAGACTACCGTTGCATAGAGAAATGCACGCACAATACTATTGTCATAACTAAACTTCTGTGTTTCCATATTAACTAATTGCTTTTTCTTCTAATTTTTTTATTTCCGGTTTCTTCATTTTCTGTGTTTTCCGGTTCTTCTTTAATGATTTCAGATTCGAGCAAAATCCTTACAGCAGGCGATTCATCATCTTCAAACTGTCCTTTTTTTACATTGACGATAAAAATGATTAAAAAAACCACCGCCAATGAAACACTGCAAATAATCATTAAATATAATATATCCATTGCTCTTGCAAATTTAGATATAAAGAAGTTCAAAAATACAGAAAAATCATGATATTAGTCAAGCTCTCATAATTTAAAACATTTCTAAATAAGAGCGTTTATCGGTCAATTTTGAAATATTTCATTCCTCTGAGCCAGGTTGCCGCAGAAGTAAATGCTACAACACTTATCGAGCTTATCGGCATAATAATCGCTGCAAAAAGCGGGGACATATTTCCGGTTACGGCAAAACTCAACCCGATAATGTTGTACAGAAAGCTTATAGTAAATGTCATTTTCACAATCGTTATTGCATCTTTTGAAAACAACAGATATTTATTAAGTCCCGCTAATTTTTCTCCCGACATGATAACATCAGAAGAGGGCGTGAAAGAATTGGTGTCATCGGCAATTGCAACACCCACATTGCTCTGCTTCAAAGCACCTGCATCGTTTAATCCATCACCGAGCATCATTACCTTTTCATGCTCGTCTTGCAGATTTTTGATATAATTCAGTTTGTCTTCCGGATTTTGGTTGAAAGCCATTCCTTCAATTTTCGGAATAAGCGTTTTCAGCTGGTTCTCTTCGGAAGCATTGTCGCCACTAAGAATATGGATTTTGTAATCTTGTAAATCTTTGAACAGAGAAGATATATTTTTGCGGTATTCATTTTTAAAGATGAATTTTCCTAACAGTTCATCATTTTTGGCAATATATACTGCGGTTTCCAGATTTTTAGATTTTTGACCGATCAATGTTGCAGAACCTATTTTGTAAGAAACTCCGCGAACATTTGCCGCATAACCTTTCCCCGGAATTTCTTCAAAATTTTCAACAGGGAAATATTCGTCTTCCGTTTCCAAAAATTTATACAAAGATTTTGATAAAGGGTGATTGGAATTTTTAACCAAACTCTTAATATTCTTCAAATCAAATTCCTGAATATCAATACCTTCATAGTTAATATTCGATTTTTTGTGATGTGTGATAGTTCCTGTTTTATCGAAAACCAGAGTACCTATTTTCGAGATTTTCTCAATGGTCAAAGTATCTTTTACATAAAACTTGTTACGCCCTAAAATCCTCATTACATGTCCGAAAGTAAACGGAGCGGAAAGAGCCAATGCACATGGACAAGCAATTATCAAAATTGCAGAAACTACCTGAAACATTTTCTCGAAATCTATTCTTGCCCAGTAAATTCCTGCAACAAGAGTAATTATTAAAATAATGAAAGTGAAGTATTTAGAAACTTTATTGGTCAAATTATCTAATCCTGTCTCGTGTTTTTTAAATGCTTCTTTGTTCCAAAGTTGGGTGAGATAACTTTGGTTCACCGTTCTGATGACTTCCAACTCCAGAACAGAGCCCAATTGTTTACCGCCTGCAAAAATTTTGTCGCCCGGTTTTTTGCTAATTACCGCACTTTCTCCAGTAATGAAACTGTTGTCGATATTTCCTTCACCATTAATCAAAACCACATCAACAGGAATAATTTCCTGATTTCTCACCATGATTCTGTCGCCGATTTTCAGGTCAGATAACAAAATGTTTTCTTGCTTTCCGTTGAAATCTACTTTTGTAACCGCAATCGGGTAAAAAGATTTGTAATCTCTGTCATAAGAAAGTGCGCTGTATGTTCGTTTTTGGAAAATTTTGCCCATCAACATAAAGAAAAGTAACCCGCACAATGTGTCAAAATATCCTGCTCCGTAATCGGTTAGAACTTCGTAAATGCTTCTTCCGTATAGCATAATGATTCCTAAAACAATAGGTACATCTATGTTTACGATTTTATTTTTCAAGCCGAACCAAGCCGATTTAAAATAATCTGAAGCGGAATAAAAAACGACAGGAGTTGCCAAAAGAAACATGATAAAACGGAACAGATGTTTGTATTTTTCCATCCAAAAATCGCTTGTTCCCATGAGTTGTTCTGCGTATTCCGGATAAGAAAAAAACATTCCGTTTCCGAAAGCAAATCCTGCAACTGCCAATTTTACGATTAAGGTTTTGTCTAAAAAATCTTCTTTTTTTTCGGCGGTTTCCAGATTGATGACCGGTTTGTAACCCAGATTGGTAAGGAATTTTGCGAGTTCACTTAGTTTGAGCTCGTTTTGGTTAAAAGAAATCTGCACGGTTTTCCGTGTGAAATTTACCTGAGAAAAATTGATATTCTTGTTTAAAGTATGCATGCTTTCGAGCAGCCAAATACAAGAAGAGCAATGAATTACAGGAATTTTAAAGGTAACCAAACTCGTATTTCCCTCAGAAAAATCGGTTACACGGCTGAAAATTTCGGGGGAATCGAGGTAATCAAACTGTGAAGTATTTTCGTCATCGGGTTTTACACCTGCACGTTTGTTGAGTTCGTAGAAATTTCCTAAATTGTTGATATTCAGAATTTCATAAACCGATTTGCAGCCATTGCAGCAAAATATTTTCTCGTCAAAAGAAATTCTTTCTTTTGCTATTTCCTGTCCGCAATGAAAACAGTTTTCTGACACTCTTTAGAAAATTGAACTCACAAAATTATGACAAATAAATTTGGGTTACGGTTTTAAATGTTCTATTTTTGCTGATAAATGTCATAAAAATAATGTCGTTAGAAAAACAAAAACTCATCGAAGAAAATCTGCACAACGCTTTTAATGAAGATTCATTCAAAGAAACACTCCCTGCGGAAGATTTCCTGAAATACCTCGCCGCAAAGCAAGTGCTGAAATTTCATAAATCAGAAACCATTTTTGAAGACGGCGAAAGTGCAACAGGAGTTTATTTTATCACCAAAGGAACTGCAAAACTTGCAAAACAAGGTGTTTACGGGAAAGAGCAAATCCTGAAATTTATCAAAGAGGGCGATTTAATCGGGTATCGTTCGCTGCTTTGCGGTGAAGATATTCAGGCAAAAGTAGAAGCAATGACAGAAGTAGAAGCTACTTTTTTACCTGCCGAAACTTTTCTGCATTTGCTGAAATGTGATTCCCGGCTTTCATTTGCAATGCTGCAAAAAATTGCTTTTGAACTGGGAGAATCTTTCAACACCGTAACTTTTCTTGCTCAAAAAACCGTGCGCGAAAGATTGGCAGAAATTCTGCTTTTATTAGAACAGAAATTGGGAACAGACCCGGAAGGTTTCATTAAAATTTCTTTGACGAGAGAAGAAATTGCCAACATCATCGGAACAGCGACAGAAAGTGCAATACGGCTGATTTCCGAATTTAAGCAGGACGGACTCATCGAATCGGAAGGAAGAAACATCAAAATCCTGAATCACGAAAAACTGATAAAATTAGGACACGTTACTATTTAAAAATGCAATCAGCAGTCGGCAATCAGCAGTCGGCTTTCTTTGATTAAATTTTCTGCTAATTGCTGAATGCAGAAAGCCGAAAGCTAAAAGCAAATTATATGTCTGTACACTCCGAAATCAAAAAAATCACTACCGAGACTTTGCGGAAAATGAAATTCGACAAAGAAAAAATCACGATGCTTACTGCGTATGATTTTACGACTGCAAAAATGGTAGATGCAGGTGGAATAGACGCAATCTTGGTAGGAGATTCCGCATCAAACGTAATGGCGGGTTATGAAACTACACTTCCTATCACTCTTGACCAAATGATTTATCATGCGCAATGTGTTATTCGCGGTGTTGAGAGAGCTTTGGTTGTAGTAGATTTACCTTTCGGAAGTTACCAAAGCAATCCCGAAAAAGCATTGGAATCTGCGGTAAGAATTATGAAAGAATCTGAAGCTCACGCCATAAAACTGGAGGGAGGAAGAGAAGTGGAAGAATCAATCCGCAAGATTGTAAATGCCGGAATTCCCGTCATGGGACATTTGGGATTAACGCCGCAAAGCATTTATCAATTCGGGACATATAAAGTAAGAGCAAAGGAAAATGAAGAAGCCGAAAAATTAATGAGCGATGCCAAACTTTTGGAAGAACTCGGCTGTTTTGCTTTGGTTTTAGAAAAAATTCCGGCGGATTTGGCAAAAAAAGTTTCGGAAAGTATTTCCATTCCGACTATCGGAATCGGAGCAGGCCCCGATTGTGACGGACAAGTTCTCGTTTATCATGATATGGTGGGAATGAACAAAGATTTTTCGCCGAAATTCCTGAGAAGATACCTCGATTTATATACCGAAATCACGGGTGCTGTTTCACAATATGTGAAAGATGTGAAATCCGCTGATTTTCCTAACCAAAATGAAAGTTACTAATGAATTCTAAAAATACATCACTTCAGGGAGTTATTTCCATCGCCGCTTTGGCTTGTCTTGTTATCGGCTGGTTCAATCTTCTTTCACCGGAAATCAATGAGCTTTTGCAACGCAGATTGTTTTATCTTCTCATCGGTGTAAGTTTTATTTTTCAGGCACCTGTTTTGTCTAACAAAAATTATCTTTATCCGATGTATGTTGCTGCAGGATTATGTATTGTCGGTGCATTTCTTCCGTTAGATTCGCGGTTTGCAGCCATTAAAACCATCGGACTTTTTGCAGGGGTAATTATGTCGATGTTTAACAGACCGAGAAGAGCAGAATAATTTGTTTAAATATTTAGAAGTCAAAAAATATTTCCAACAAAAAATAAAAAAATCCGCCAATTCTTAGTTGGCGGATTTTTTTGTGTAAATCAATTATTTATTAATTATTTGCAAAATTATTGTCAAATGCTTCGGGAGTTATAATTCTCTTGGCAAATTTGAATCTTGGGTTCCAATAAGAATCGTTGAGTGAAGTAATCGTTACACCTTTTGAAGAAGAGGCATGAATGAATTTTACCTCACCTTCCGGAGTAATGCTCTCTACAATTGCAACATGGGAAATTCTGTTTCCGCCACGGTGTGCAAAGAAAATCAAATCACCTTTTTGCAAATCATCTTTCCCAATTCTTTCGCCTTCCTGTGCTTGTGCAGCGGCAACTCTCGGCAAGTTCATTCCTGCGGCAGCACCAAAAACAGAAAGCACAAATGCAGAGCAGTCAATCCCTCTTCTTGTGGTTCCGCCGTATCTGTACGGAGTACCGAGATATGATTCTGCTTCGGTTAAAATTTCGTCTATTTTTTTGGTAAATCTTACAACTTTTGCGATTTCTTCGTTTTTGCGTGAATTTCTTTCTGCTGCGATTTTTTGGTCAGCAAAACTATTTAGTAATTGAGATTTTGCCTCTTCGAGCTTCGCATTTTCTATTGAAGCAAGTTTGGCATTTGATTTGTATTCATTCAGATAGGTTGCAGGTGTTGAAACAACGTAGTTGGTTACACATGATTGCAATGAAAAAAAAGCAATAACAGCAACTGAATATAACAGGATTTTTTTCTTCATAATAAAATCTCTTTATTCTGTATAGAACGGTATTTTTTGTTTTAAAAGCACTACAAAAGTAGAAAATCAATAAAAAGGCAGGGTGAAAACACCCTTTTTGAAAGTTGTTTTTAACAATTTTTAACAATTTCTTTTTGAATGTTAAAGGAAAATCAACTTCAATCCCTTTATTTTGGATATCGTAGTTTTATTTTCATTAAGATTCCTTAACATTTATCTAAACCATCTATAAATTTAATAAGATTCTTCTATAATGTTAAAATAAAAAAAGAAAAAACCCGCAAAACGCGGGTTTTTGTATTTCACAGATTCCTTATCTGGTAAAGAGCAATTCTCTGTATTTTGTCAATGGCCAAAGTTCATCATCAATCAGCATTTCAAGTGCATCTGAAGCGTTGCGGATTTCATCGAAAAGTGGTTTTACGTCATTACAAAATGTTTCTGCAGTTTTTTGCGAATCTTTTTGGGATTTTGCTTTTTTAATTGCCTCCAATAATTTTTCTGCCTGAACTTTAATCACGGAAACATGTCCGGAAATTTCGGCAATCATGTTCATTTGCTCTTTTGCGAGATTTTTATATTCTTTTTCCCCGAAAATTTCTTTCAGTCCTTTCACATTTTCTATCAATCTGTTTTGGTAATTCAATGCACACGGAATGATGTGGTTTCTTGCAATATCTGCCAAAACTGTGGCTTCAATGGCAATAACCGTAGAATATTTTTCCAGCTTGATTTCATTTCTCGCCTCAATTTCACGGTGCGAATAAATACCGAGTTCTTCATATAGTTTGATGAATTTCTTGTCGAGTTCTTTTTTTAAAGCTTCCGGAGTGGTTTTCAGATTATTCAGTCCGCGTTTTTTGGCTTCTTTTGCCCAATTATCGGAATAGCCGTCTCCCTCGAACATAATATTTTTCGATTGCTTGATGTATTCTCTCAAGACATTGAAAATAGCTTCATCTTTTTTCAACCCTGTTTCGATGAGTGCATCTACTTCTTTTTTAAAATCCTGAAGCTGCTTTGCAGCAATAGCGTTCATCACGGTCATTACTTCTGCGCAGTTTGCAGATGAACCTACCGCTCTTATTTCAAATTTATTTCCGGTGAATGCAAAAGGTGAAGTTCTGTTTCTGTCGGTATTGTCTAATAAAATTTCCGGAATTTTTCCTACGACATTCAGTTTCAATTCCGTTTTTTCTTCCGGCGAAAGTTTACCGTCGGTTACTTTTTCCAATTCTTCTAAAACGCCGTAAAGCTGCGAACCGATAAATGCCGAAATAATTGCAGGTGGTGCTTCATTTGCTCCCAATCTGTGGTCGTTGCTTGCAGAAGCAATACTTGCTCTCAGCAAATCTGCGTAATCGTGAACGGCTTTTAGAGTGTTGACAAAGAACGTCAGAAATTGAAGATTCTTTTTCGGATTTTTTCCGGGGCTCAAAAGATTTTCTCCAGTATCGGTTGCCAAACTCCAGTTGTTGTGCTTTCCGCTTCCGTTTACTCCGGCGAAAGGTTTTTCGTGGAACAGAATATGGAAATGATGTTTGTGGGCAACTCTCGCCATAATGTCCATTAATAAGGAATTGTGATCTACCGCAACATTGGCTTCCTCAAACATCGGTGCCAATTCAAACTGATTCGGAGCAACTTCATTATGTCTTGTTGTAACAGGAATCCCGAGTTTCATACATTCAATTTCCAGTTCTTTCATAAAGTTCATTACTCTGGTCGGAATAGAGCCGAAATAATGATCGTCTAACTGTTGTCCTTTCGCAGGTGAATGTCCGAGAAGGGTTTTTCCGGTGATGACCAAATCTGGCCTTGATTGATACAGTGCCGAATCTACCAGAAAATATTCTTGTTCCCAACCTAAAGTGGGCTGAACTTTTGTTACATTTTTATCGAAATAAGATTTACAAATATCGGTTGCTGCTTCATCAACCGCACTCAAAGCTCTCAGTAAAGGTGCTTTGTAATCTAAGGTTTCGCCGGTATAGGAAATAAAAATAGACGGAATACAAAGTGTAGTTCCCATGATAAATGCAGGTGAAGTAGGATCCCACGCTGTATAACCTCTTGCTTCAAAAGTGTTTCTGATTCCGCCGTTCGGGAAAGAAGAAGCGTCTGGTTCTTGCTGAATGAGCATTCCGCCGGAAAATCTTTCAATAGCTCGTCCGCTTTCAATCGGGGTGAAAAAAGAATCGTGCTTTTCTGCGGTAGAACCTGTCAATGGCTGAAACCAGTGTGTGTAATGAGTAACACCTTTGCTTAATGACCAATCTTTCATGGCAATAGCAATTTGGTCTGCAACATCGCGCTGGATTTTAGTTCCTTTTTTTATGGCGTTTTGTATTGATGCAAATGCATCTTTGGTGAGATATTCTCTCATTCTTTCTTCTGAAAACACATTTTCACAAAACAGCTCAGATAATTTTGCAGGTACGGTAACCGCATTGTCTTTTCTGAAATCTTTAAAAGAAAGCATTTCTAACGCCTTAAATCTTAAATTTGACATTATTATTTATTTTTTATAGGGCAAATGTAATAAAAAATATAAAATAAAAACAAATACCCTATAAAAAATTAGGGGGTTTATTTTAAAATTTTATTTTTTTTGAGAAAAATTAATATTTTGTGTTGTGCAGTGATGATACAAACGACCCATGCTTGATAATTACAGAAGGTTATCTTAAATTATCTTACATTTGTATAAACATGTGCAGAGAATGAAAACTTTCATATTGAATCTTGGAATAGGAGTTTTGTGCTTAAGTGGTGTATGCAATAAAGGTAACGCTTCTTTAAATCAAACCTCTAATAATACACTAATCCAACAGTCGGATACATTGATATTAAAGAAGCCGGAAGATACTGCGAAGAAGTTCATTACAATTACAGCAGTGGGGGATATTATGTTCGGAACAAATTTCCCAAATGACAGTAAACTACCTCCTAATGATGGAAAGGACTTGCTGGATCCGGTTAAAAATTACTTGAATACTGCTGATATTACATTTGGTAATGCAGAAGGAGTATTCTTAAATTCTGGTGGAATACCTAAAGGTTCAGGAGCAAATATATATTGTTTCCGCCAACCGGAAAGTTACGTAAATTACTTTGTAGATGCAGGGTTTGATTTGCTGAGTATTGCGAACAATCATGTGGGGGATTTTGGAGAAATAGGGCGAAAATCTACCATAGAGACACTAAAAAAGACATCATTACATTTTGCCGGATTTAGCGAATACCCGTTTACAATATTTGAGAAAGATGGTGTAAAGTACGGGTTTTGCGCATTTTCACCCAATAAAGGGTGTGTTGACTTTCTTGACATTGAGAATGCGAAAAAACTCGTTTCTGATTTAAAGAAAGAATGTGATATTGTCATTGTTTCATTTCATGGAGGAGCAGAAGGTAATAACGCAACCCGTGTTCCTAAAAAAACAGAACTGTTTCTTGGAGGAAACAGAGGTGATGTGTACAAATTTTCCCATTCGGTAATTGATGCAGGTGCAGATATTGTTTTAGGACATGGTCCTCATGTACCAAGAGCCATCGAGTTATATAACAATAAATTAATAGCGTATAGTTTGGGTAATTTCTGTACTTACGGAATGTTTAATTTAAAGCAGAACAATGGTATTGCACCAATATTAAACGTTACTATGGATCGTAAAGGAAATTTTGTAAAAGGGAATATTGTATCTATAAAACAGTTAGGAGAGGGAGGCCCTCTCATTGATGAAGAACATAAAGCAGCGATTCTAATCAAAACACTTACCGAAAACGACTTTCCTGATACCAACCTAAGTATTTCTGTCACAGGAGAAATTGAAATTACTCATCAATAATTTCGGACGATATATACACTTTCGGTTTCTTCTATTATAACAGAAACATAAAAAACATCTCGCAGATTTGGCAGATATATCTTATCTTTGTGCGCCAAAAGTATATATTATGGCAAATTCACGAGCAAGAGAAACAACAGAAGCTATTGAAAAACTGTATGTTTCTATGCGGCATTTATTCTATCGCGGTTTTTTCAAACCATCGGGAATTTCAGGAGAAACACTCCGTTCTTTGCTGATGACCATCAATCCCGAAATTTACGGAACAATGGGTATTCCCAATAAAATAGAATTGGACGGACTTTTATATGTTCTGGATCGTCTTCCGGAAGGAATAGAAGAATGTTCGTTCATTCACCTTACTTCTGATGAAGGGTTTGAAAAAGGTAGTTTTGAAGTCATTGTTCCGAAAAAGAGAAGAAGAAACTGTTACAGAATTGATGAACACCAGATGAATATTGAAGTTCTTCTCGGTCGTTCGGAAATCTATGATATTTTGACTCACCTTACTTTTCTTTACATTGAAGCCGATAAAATCCGCGAACTTGCATTTTCATCTGATGAAAAGGACAAACCGACAAGAGCTTGGAACATTATAGAAGAAGTTGCAAAAGGTGAGAAAAAACTCAGCAGAAAAGAAAAAGAAGTAGCCCTTATTCATCTCTCTTCACTTTTGGGAAGAACTTTTGATGAAACACTCAATGCATATAACAATTTCGGTGATGACAAAAATCCTGATCGTCTTTTCAAAATCATTTACCATCTCGGAAACGAAAGTTTTAATGATTACAAAAAAATCCGTGAGCGGGAAGTTTATTTCTCGGCAATTCTCCGCGAGAGAGTGGGACATCATTTCTTCGGGGAAAAGTGGGCAAATAAAGTAAAAGAAGTTTTAGCAGAAAACAATCTGCAAATGCGTCCGCTGCACATTATTTCCGCCAATATGCACTCTGTGAAAAATATGCTTTATGCAAATGATGCAGTCGGAAAAAAAGCTACAAAAATTCCGGATTATAAACTATACGAAGAAATATCAAACAAAAAAACGCTTCAGGAAAAAATTCTTGTACACTCGCAAAAAGCAGGATTAATCTATATTGACGACCAAAGCGGAAGCAATATTGATGTACAGATTATCGACTTGGCAAAAACCGATTTGAAAAACACACCGTTTGCAGGAGCAAAATTTTCCGGTGATGATGTGGTGTTGGTTTTTGATTATGCTTTCGGAGAACAGGCGTACGAAATTATGGACGAACTTCTTCGTCCGTACGAATACAACGGCGAAGTTTATACAATGAAGGTGAAATCGGTTTCCATTATGGGAAAAGCAGGAATTTTGATGGGCGGAAAAGGCGACATTATGATTCCGAATTCTCATGTTTTTGAAGGAACAGCAGATAATTACCCTTTTGAAAATGCACTGAAACTCTCTGATTTTCAAGATGATGAATTGAAAGCGTTTGAAGGCGGAATGATTACGGTTCTTGGGACTTCGCTTCAAAATAAAGATATTTTAAAATATTTCATGGAAACTTCGTGGAAAGCGATTGGTCTTGAAATGGAAGGAGCTCATTACCAAAAAGCGATTCAGGTGGCATCAAAAATCCGTCATCACATTTCAGAAGATTTATTTGTAATGTATGCTTATTACGCATCTGATAATCCTTTAGAAACAGGAAGTACGCTTTCTTCCGGAGGATTGGGTTTAACAGGAGTGAAACCGACTTACCTCATCACACTAAGAATTTTAGAGAAAATACTTTCGAAGAAATAAATTTAAGGAATAAAATCCGCAGAACAATTCTGCGGATTTTTTATTTCATAAATTTGTGGTTATGAAAAAAATCTCAATACTTTTTCTTCTCGTTTCTGTTTTTGGTTATGCTCAAATCCTGACTCCGTACGAAAAAGGAAATGGAAACCAAACTGCAACTTTTGAAGAAATGCAGGGTTTTTACCGGGAATTGTCAGATAAATATTCCACAATCAGTTACCAAACTAAAGGCGAAGATGACAACGGTGCTCCTATTGATGTGGTGATGTTTAATTCTTTCGGAAAAAATTTTGAAGAAGCCCGAAAAGGAAAATCTGTACTGTTTGTAAATAACGGGATTCATCCCGGTGAACCAGACGGAATTGATGCAACAATGATGTTGATGCGTGATTTGGCAACAGGAAAAATCAAAGCACCGAAAAATGTAATTATCGCTGCAATTGCAAGTTATAACATTAGCGGAATGATGAATAGGGGCGGTTTTTCCAGAGCCAATCAAAATGGACCGGAAGAATATGGCTTTCGCGGAAATGCAAGAAATTACGACTTGAACAGAGATTTCATCAAAACAGATTCTAAAAACTCCCGAAGTTTCCAGCAAATTTTTCAATGGTTGAAACCTGATGTTTTTGTTGATAATCACGTGAGTAATGGTGCAGATTATCAATATACTTTCACTTATATTTCAACAAGCAAAGAACGATTAGGAAATGTTCTCGGCAATTATTTCAATGACGAAATGCAGAAAACGCTTCTGAAAAATATGGAGAAGAAAGGCATGATTTCTGTTCCTTATGTCAATATTCACGGCGATGTTCCCGATGGAGGTTTTCCGGCTTTTGTAGATTCACCGAGATATGCAACAGGTTATACTACTTTGTTCAATTCAATAGGAACGGTGGTGGAAACGCACATGCTGAAACCCTACAAAGAGCGCGTAAAAGTGACCTATGATTATATGGTTGAAAATCTGAATTACATTGATGAAAATTACAAAACCATTCAGCAGAAAAGAGCAGAAAATCTGAAACAATACAAAGTCGGAAACCAATATGCTCTGGCTTGGAAACTCGATTCTACAAAATATGAAAATATCATTTTCAAAGGTTTTGAAGCGAAATATAAACCGAGCGGTATTTCCGGAAAAACGAGACTTTGGTACGACAGAAATTCTCAATTTTCAAAACCTGTAAAATTTTATAATACTTATGTTCCTGCAAAAGAAATCACGATTCCGAAATATTATGTCATTCCGCAGTCTGAATGGAAAGTGATTGACTTACTGAAGCTTAATCAAATTAAAATGATTCCTGTAAAACGTGATTCTGTGATTGCTGTGGAACAATACCGAATCAAAGATTTCAAAACGGTGCAATATCCTTACGAAGGTCATTATCTACATTACGACACATTTGTTACCAAAGAATCTGGAAAGGTGAAATTGAGAGCCGGAGATTTTCTTGTTCCGCTGAATCAGGACGGTGTAAAATTTCTTTTGGAAACTCTTGAACCAGAAGCTGTAGATTCTTACTTCAACTGGAATTTCTTTGATGCGATTCTCGGTCAGAAAGAATACTATTCCGCTTATGTTTTTGAAGATACTGCGGTAGAACTTTTGAAAAACAATAAAGCTCTGAAAATCGCTTTCGAAATGGAAAAATCTACCAATCCAAAATTCGCAGAAGACGGCAATGCACAATTAGATTGGGTTTATAAACATTCAGAATATTACGAAAAAACACATCGGCTTTATCCTGTTTTTAGGATTAATTGAGTATTTTTGATAAATTTTCAATTCAAAATTTATGAAAAATTCGAAACTTTCTTTGTTCTTTGCTCTTTTTTCCTTTCTTTCGTTTGCACAGCAAAACGCTTATTATCAGCAATATGCAAAATATAAAATGGATATTGATGTTGATGCCAAAAATTTCACCTATTCCGGAAATCAAACCTTGACATACACTAACAATTCACCCGATGAACTGAAAACCGTTTATTTTCATTTGTATTGGAATGCCTTTAAACCAGGTTCTATGATGGATCAAAGAGTGCAGAATCAAGGCAAAAACGGAGACGGAAGATTGCAATCGAACGGAATTTCGAGATTAGCTTCTATTCCGAAAAATGAAGAAGGAAAACAAAATATTCACTGGATTAAGCAAAACGGAAAAAATCTGAAATTTGAAATTCAGGAAACCATTATGAAGGTGGAATTAGATACTCCGTTAAAAGCCAATTCATCTACAACTTTCACGATGGAATGGGACGCAGTAATTCCTCAGCAAATCAGAAGAAGCGGAAGAAACAATAGAGAAGGAATCGATATGACTATGACACAATGGTATCCGAAAATTGCGGAATACGATTATGACGGTTGGTCAACTTTTGATTATGTAGGAAGAGAATTTCATGCTCCGTTTTCGGATTATGATATTAAAATTAAAATCGACAAAAATTATGTAATCGGAGCGGGTGGAGTTTTAGAAAACCCTATAGAAGTAAAAGGTTATGACGAAAAATCTGTTATAAAATTCGATAATAAAAACAAAGCAACTTGGCATTGGACGGCAAAAAATATTCTTGATTTTGCTTGGAGTGCAGATAAAGATTATACCGTAGAAAACTTTACCATTCCTAATGGACCGAAGATTTATTACGTTTACCAAAAATCTGAAAAAACAAAACTATGGCAAGAATCTAAACCTTATGTAACGAAGTTTTTCCAAATCATGAATGATACTTTCGGGAAATATATTTATCCCGCTTATTCATTTATACAAGGAGGAGACGGCGGAATGGAATACGGAATGTGTACAATGATTTTGGGTGAAGGAAGATCTTTGGAAGGATTGGTTGGATTGATGGTACATGAAGGAGGGCATTCTTGGAATCAACAAATTCTCGCCTACAACGAAAGTATGCGACCATGGATGGATGAAGGTTTCACAAGTTATTACGATAGTTATATTATGCACCAACTTTTTCCGCCAAAAGAATTGGTTGCAAATCCTTTTACAGAAAGTTTGAACGGATACAGAAATTTCGTGAAGAGAGGGATAGAAGAACCGGCGGTTTGGTTAGGCGACCATCACGACAATGGTACTGCTTATTCTTTCGCGTCTTATGTAAAGGGAGAATTGTTTCTTGTACAGCTCGGTTATATTATGGGAGAGCAAAATCTTTCTTTAACCATGAAAGAATTTTATAACCAATGGAAACTGAAACATCCTATAGACAGAGATTTTATGCACATCGCACAGAAAATTTCCGGAATGGATTTGAAATGGTTTCAGCATTATTGGATCAACACGACCAAAATTATTGATTATGGAATTAAAGATGTACAATATAACGAAAATTCTACCACGATAACTTTAGAAAACAAAGGACAGATACCGATGCCGATTGATTTTTCGGTAGTAACGAAAAATAAAAAAACGGTAAATTATCACATTCCATTAAATATGACCCACATTTGGAAAACCAAAGATTCTTACGGTGATTTCAAAACGATGGATTATTGGCAGTGGACACAAAAAGAATATACGTTTACAGTTCCGTATAACAAATCTCAAATCGCTACTTTGGAAATAGATTTTTCACAAAGATTAGCCGATGTGAATTTGGAGGACAACAGAGTAGAAGTCAAATAGAAATCCAAAATCGGTTTACTATTTTTTTCGGGCAGTAAAACGAAATACGGGTCAGAGAATCTCAAAAAGATAAGAGCCGCCATCAAAAATTATGATAAGGACTTTCATGTTCTGATTTTTTTAATACATTTAGAAAGACAATAAATTTATTCCAATGAAATTTTCTGCTTTTATTTTATTTGCTATCCTGATATTTTTCTTTTCATGCAATGATCATGAGAAGATTGCCGCATTACAACTCAGAGAAGAAAAACTCGCCGAAAGAGAGAAAGAGTTTTCTCTGAAAGAAGCTGATTATATCAATCTACTGAAAATACGGGACAGTTTGAAAAACGATAAAGATTCAACAAATCAAATCGCTGTTCCTGAATATATTTTAGGAAAATGGAACGGAAGAATGATTTGTACAGAATCTTCGTGCCCCGAAAATATGATAGGTGATCAAAGATCTGACACTTGGGAATTTTATGAAAACGGAACAGATATATCTGCAAAAGTTACCAATAAAACAGGAGGAACCAGAATCTATACAGGAATTTATACAGGAGTTGAATTAAAATTGAAATTCAGGAGCGACTCTTCTGCTGCTAAGAAAACGGAAATCAACATTGTTCTGAAAGAAACACAAAACAATAGAATGAAAGGAATCCGTGAAATCATCGGGGAAAACAACTGTGTTTCAGTATTTGCAGTAGATATGGAAAAATCTAAAAACTGATTCATGATGACTCTTTTAAGCATTGTAAATCTTTCGCTTCCGTTGGAAGACCCTGTTCTGAAGTTTTTGGTGGTTCTCATCATCATACTTTCTGCACCTATTTTACTGAATAAAATAAAAGTTCCTCATCTTTTGGGATTAATCATTGCAGGAGCAATAATAGGTCCGAACGGATTCAATATACTTGCAAGAGATAGCAGTATTGTGGTTACGGGAACTACAGGATTACTCTACATCATGTTTCTTGCAGGTTTGGAAATAGATCTTGCCGAATTTAAAAAAAACAAATGGAAAAGCATTACTTTCGGGCTTTATACTTTTTCCATTCCGTTTATTCTTGGTATTCTTGCAGCTCATCTTCTGTTTGATTTTCCCTGGCTCACTTCCATTGTTTTTGCGAGTATTTTTTCTTCTCACACACTGATTTCTTACCCGATTGTGAGTAAACTTGGGATTGCAAAATCGCTCCCTGTAAACATAACTGTAGGTGGAACCATGATTACCGATATTCTGGCGCTTTTGGTTTTGGCAGTTTGTGTAGGAATAACTCAAGGCGAAGTAAACAGTGCTTTCTGGACAAAACTTTCTGTTTCTATGGTGATTTTTAGCGGGGTGGTTTTAGTCGGATTTCCGATTTTGGGGCGGTGGTTTTTCAAAAAAGTAAACGACAGTATTTCCCAATATATTTTTGTTTTGGTTATGATATATTTTGCGGCACTTCTTGCAGAACTTGCAGGTGTGGAAGCAATTATTGGGGCTTTTTTTGCAGGGTTGGCTCTCAATCGTCTCATTCCTCATACCTCTGCATTGATGAACCGTGTAGAATTTGTAGGAAACGCTATTTTCATACCTTTTTTTCTAATCAGTGTGGGAATGATTATTGATTTTAAAGTTTTTTTCAAAGACATAAAAACCATAGAGATTGCTGTTTTAATGACTGTTATTGCGGTTTTTTCAAAATATTTTGCAGCAGTTGTCACCCAAAAATCATTTCGGCTTACCAAAGAACAAGGCGGGATAATTTTCGGTTTAAGTGCAGCACACGCTGCAGCGACTTTGGCTATTGTGATGGTGGGATATAACATTATCATCGGTGAAACGGAATCGGGAGAACCAATCCGTCTTCTTAATGAAAATGTTCTAAACGGAAGCATTTTGCTCATCCTTGTTTCATGTACCGTGTCATCTTTTGTTACCCAAAAAAATGCATATAAATTAGTAAAAGCAGAAAATGAAAATACCATTACCGAAACCAATCCCAAAAAGGAAAGCATTTTACTTGCCGTAAATCATCTCAATACGGTAGAACCCATGACAGAACTCGCACTGATCCTGAAATCCAAAAACAATAAAGAAAATCTTTTTGTTCTGAATATCATTAATGAAGAAGAGAACGAATCTTCCAGAAAAAATGCAGAAAAACTTCTCCATGAAGCGCAAAATATCGGTGCAGCTGCAGATGTGAACATCACTCCTCTCACAAGATATGATGCAGATGTCATCAAAGGAATTGGCAATGTAATTAAAGAGTACTCCATCACCGATTTGATGATTGGGATAGATTCGGAAAAAGGATTTTCGCCAAGTTTCATCTACAATCTTTATAGCGGATATTTGAATAATACTTCTGCAAATATTCTAATATATCATGCTTCACAACCTATATCTACCATCAGAAAATATTTTGCTGTATTACCGCAAAATGCTCATCTGGAACCCGGCTTTTTTCATTCTTTACTAAAAATATGGAATATTGCCCGAAATTCAGGAACAAAGATTGTTTTCTATGGTCATGAAAACACGATTTCCGTGATTGAAAAGATTCGTAAGAAAGTAAATATAGATGCCGCTTTCATTGTCTTGAGCGATTGGAGCGAACTGGCAAAAATTACCGAAAGCATGAAAGATGACGATGCGCTTATTCTTCTGATGGCGAAACGGGAAATGGTTTCTTTCCTTCCTCAGATGCAGAATGTCCCGCAATATCTGAACGAATATTTTGCGAAAAGAAATTATCTCCTTATATATCCTTACAGAAGCAGCGAAGCAGATTATCAGAAAAACGTGAGAGATATAGGAAATGCTGATGATTTTGTGAAAATCGGGAATATCGTAGGAAAAATTTTTAAATAAATTTGGTCGGAAAATAAAAAAGGAATCAATTGTTGATTCCTTTTTTTGTATGTTTTGTTGATTTTATATTGGGATAAAAATTACCGCTGCAACTGCTGCAACACCAATGAGAACGGAGGAAAGCACATCTGCTTTTTTCACTTCGCGTATATCGCTTTTATTGATGGTAATTTCTTGTCCGCTTTTATCTTTTCCGATAATTTTTTCGTCATCTTGCCGCAGAATTTCTACTTTTACCACTTTCGCATCATTGGTTTGAATCGTGTATTTTCGGTATAATTCTAATGTGTTTTTCTGTAGTGGTTTTTCCTGACTTACGATGGTTGTTCGACATGAAGTAAGCATGAGAACCGAAAATGCGATAATGAATGGTAAGAAGTTTTTCATTTTTTCTGAAATGTTTCGTCAAATTTAATAAAATAAATGTTTCCGCGCACATTTATTGTTTTAAAAATCTTTCGCATTCAAATCCTGTGCAATCAGCCACGCTTCACTCCAACACGCCTGAAAGTTGAAGCCGCCTGTAATGGCATCAATATTCAACACTTCACCTGCGATATAAAAATTTTCGAGGATTTTGGATTTCATATTTTTAAAATCAATTTCCTTTAAATCTACACCTCCTGCTGTTACAAACTCGTCTTTATAAGTTGATTTTCCAGAAACTTTCATCACATTTTCACAAAGATTTTCAAGTATTTTTTGTAATTCTTTGGCAGAAATATTAGAAATATTTTTTTCTGAATCTACTTTGGAAAGCCAAAGAATCCGGTGCCAAAACCGTGAAGTAATATCAAATATTTTTGCCGTTCCGATTGATTTTTTAGGGTTTTGCTGTTTGTAATTTTTAAAGATTTCTTCGGCAGATTCCAAATCTGTTCCCAAAAAATTCACCCTGATTTCAAAACAGTATTTCAGCTTCGAAAGTTCTCTCGCTTTCCACGCAGAAATTTTCAGAATTGCAGGTCCGGAAAGCCCCCAATGTGTGATGAGAAGTGCGCCCGATTCTTCCGTTTTCAGTTTCGGGATAGAAATTTCCGCATCGGCAAAACTTGTTCCCGGCAAATCTTTCAGCAATTCGTTTTTAATATTAAAAGTAAAAAGCGACGGAACCGGCTCTATGATTTTATGTCCGAGATTTTCGACAAGTTTCAAAGATTTCGGCGAACTTCCGATAGTATAAATCAAGAAATCTGCAAGATGATTTTCTGTATTGGTTTTGATGAAATATTGATTTTCAATTCTTTCAATTTCTAAAACTACAGATTTAGTTTTGATGGTAAAATTCTTATTCTGAACTTCATTTATCAAAGTACTGATAATGGTTTTCGAAGAATTACTTTCTGGAAAAACACGGTTGTCATTTTCTATTTTTAAAGGCACATTTCTTTGAGAAAACCAATCAATCGTATCTCCCGGCTGAAATTTGTGAAAAACACTGAGCAATTCTTTATTTCCTCTCGGATAAAAATTTACCAGTTCTTTCGGGTCAAAACAAGCGTGAGTTACATTACATCTTCCGCCTCCGGAAATTTTCACTTTTTGCAATACATCGGTGTTCTGCTCCAAAATGGTAACTTCATATTTCTTTTCGTCAAGATTTGCTGCACAGAAAAAACCTGCAGCTCCTGCTCCGATGATGATAATTTTTTTCTTTTCCAAATGCTGAGGTAAATATTTCTGTTTCAATCAAATTTCTCGCAAAAATACGATTTTTCCAAACCACCTTTAATCCTTAAATTTGCAGTTATAAAAAAAAATAAAAATGTCTGAATATCTGCATAAATTTGAAGTAAGATGGAGTGATATTGATGCAAACCGGCATCTTGCGAATTCTTCTTACGTTGCGTACTGCGCACAAACCAGAATGGCTTTTATGAACGCTTATAATATAGGACTCAGAGAATTGAATCGATGGGGAATCGGACCTGTAATTTTGCACGAAAGATATTCTTTTTTTAAAGAAATTTATGCCGACCAAACTGTTTACGTTTCAGCAGAAATTTCGGGAATGTCAGAAGATGCGAGTATTTATAGCTTTCTTCACAAATTTTATCTTCCCGACGGAACGCATTGCGCAACTGCAGAAGCAACAGGAGTTTGGATTGATACCATGCTGAGAAAATCTACCACTCCTCCCGATGATATTTTAGAGGTGATGGAAAAATTCAAGCAAGAAAATACCGAAATTCTTACTAAAGACGATTTAAGGAAATTGCCTTTCAAACCTGAAAATGTAGAGCCATTTCACAAGAGAAATACTTTTACGTGGAAGAAGCAATAATTATAAGTAATAAGCAATAATAGTATGTCAATCCTCGAAGATAAAAACCCGCAACTGACCCCGATTTCCGCTTATGGCGAATTCGGTTTGATTAAACACCTTACCGAAAATTTTAGTTTTAAAAATTTTTCCACTGAAATTCCCATTGGTGATGATGCAGCCGTCATCAATCCCGAAAATCAAAAAGTGGTCGTAACAACCGATGTTTTGGCAGAAAGTGTTCATTTTAATTTGGGATATGTTCCGCTGAAACATTTGGGTTACAAAGCAGT
>CAZHFE010000014.1:0-38399 GCA_964532055.1 uncultured Kaistella sp.
GATGAATATCAGTATTTTTAAAACATCATTAAAGTCCATTAATGAGTAAATTTGCATTTTCAAAAATAGAAATCAAAAATAGAAAAAAATTATGAGCACCAAAATCAATCAACAACTAAAGGATTTAGGGATTACAGGTTTTAAAGAGGTGTCGTATAATCCTTCTTACGAAGAATTATATAATGCCGAAATATCGCCTGAAAATAAAGGTTTTCAAGAGGGAGAAAAAACCGCTTCCGGAGCAATTTCTGTGAAAACAGGAGTTTTTACCGGTCGTTCACCAAAAGACAGATTCATCGTAAAAGACGAAATCACCAAAGATACCATCAATTGGGACGGGAAAATAAATCTTCCTACAACTCCCGAAGTTTTTACAAGTTGTAAAAATTTGGTTTTGAATCAGTTGTCAAATTCCGAAAAACTGTATGTTGTAGATGCTTTTTGCGGTACAAATCCTGATACCCGGTTGAAAGTGAGATTCATTATGGAAGTTGCTTGGCAAGCTCATTTCGTAACCAATATGTTTATCCGCCCATCAATTTATGAACTCGAACATTTCGGTGAACCCGATTTCATCGTGATGAACGGTTCCAAAACAACCAACCCAAATTGGCAGGAACAAGGATTGAATTCTGAAAATTTCATTATGTTCAGTCTTACCGAAAAAATGCAGATTATTGGCGGAACTTGGTACGGAGGTGAAATGAAGAAAGGAATGTTTGCCATGATGAATTATTATCTTCCGCTGAAAGGAATGGCTTCAATGCACTGCTCTGCAAATGTAGGTGATGACGGCGATGTGGCTTTGTTCTTCGGACTTTCCGGAACAGGGAAAACCACACTTTCTGCAGACCCGAAAAGATATTTGATTGGTGATGATGAACATGGATGGGACGATAACGGAGTTTTCAATTACGAAGGAGGTTGTTATGCAAAAGTGATTGATTTAACCGAAGAAAAAGAACCCGATATTTACAGAGCTATCAGAAGAGATTCTTTATTAGAAAATGTAGTAGTGAAAAACGGTGAACCGGAATATAAAGATAATTCCATTACAGAAAATACCAGAGTTTCTTACCCTATTTATCATATCAGCAAAATAGTTTTACCGTCAAAAGCGGGACACGCGAAGAAAATCGTTTATCTTTCAGCAGATGCATTCGGAGTTTTGCCGCCCGTTTCTGTTTTGAATGACGACCAAGCTCAGTACCACTTCCTTTGCGGTTACACTTCAAAATTAGCAGGAACGGAAAGAGGAATTACCGAACCGCAACCATCGTTTTCACCGGCATTTGGTGAGGCGTTTCTTACTCTGCACCCTACAATGTATTCTAAAACATTAATCGAAAAAATGAAAGAGCATGGTGCAAAAGCATATTTAGTAAATACCGGCTGGAACGGAACAGGAAAAAGAATTTCACTGAAAGATACCCGTGCAATTATTGATGCGATTATTGACGGCTCTATTGATCAAGCCGACAAAAAAGTAATTCCTGTAATGAATCTGGAAATCCCGACAGCTCTGCCGAATGTTTCTGAAGGAATTTTGGATCCGAGAGATACTTATGCAAATGGCTCAGAATGGGAAGCAAAAGCAAAAGATTTGGCAGCAAGATATATCAAAAACTTTGAGCAGTACTGCGATACAGAAGAAGGTAAAAGATTAATTGCAGCAGGACCACAGCTTTAGCCAAAATAGAAATATTCTATAACAAAAAAAATATTGATTTTTTAATGATAAATATTCCTTTGTTTTTTAGCAGAGGAATATTTATTAAAAACCATTAATAATTGTGCAGGGCACAGAAATTGAAATTGTGAGAAACCAATTTGATTAGGGTTAAAAATTATTGTTTAATCCGCGTAAACAAAATTTATAATTAAATTAATTTTTTAATTAAATTGATTTAATATATTTGCAAAAAAAATCTTTAAGTGAGAAAGCTCATACATATATTGTTTTTCGTTTTCAGTATTTATTTTCCGGCTCAAATGTCGTCAGAAAATCCATTTATGGAATCTGAAAGAGATAAAACCGAATCGGCATCAAGGAACGCCCCAAATGAGAATGAAGGTCCGGAAGTAGCATATGATCCCGGAAACCCTTCAGATCCTGCACCGATTGATAATTATATTCCTTTGCTGCTGATGAGTGCAATAGGAATTATTTTTTATGCAACTTATAAAAAGAAAGCATATCACTAAAAAAAATAAAATCAATTCGTATACTTTTCGGGTAATACGAGTGCTGCACTTCATGTATAAAAATCTACTTAAACCGGCGATTGATTATTTGATTGCGTTCTGTTTGTTGATATTGCTTAGTCCGTTGTTGTTGGTTATTTCCGTATTACTCACTTTCAGTAACAAAGGAAATCCGTTTTTTCTTCAGAAAAGACCGGGAAAAGATGGTGTAATATTCAAAATCATCAAATTCAAAACCATGCGAGACCCAAAACCAAACGCCGGAGAATCGGAAACCGATTACCAGCGGCTCACTTTTATCGGGAAAATCGTGCGACTTACTTCAATTGATGAATTACCACAATTGGTTAATATATTAAAAGGCGAAATGAGCATTGTAGGACCAAGACCACTCTTACCGCAATATCTGGAACTTTATAATGAAGAACAGAAAAAAAGACATCTTGTAAAACCTGGTATTACAGGTTGGGCGCAAGTCAACGGAAGAAATGCTCTCACTTGGGAAGAAAAATTCAGGTATGATGTGGAATATGTGGAAAACATTTCCGCACGACTCGATGCAAAAATTGTTCTGATAACCATAGAAAAAGTCATGAGAAGAAAAGGAGTGAATGCCAATAACTATATGACAATGGAAGCATTTAAAGGTAACACAGCATGATTTTGTACGGAGCAAGAGGACAAGCAAAGGTGATTTATGATTTGATTCTTTCAAACAACCACCTTTTGGAATATTTGGTAGATGATTATCCGCCGGAAAATTTTCCGCATAACCTCCCTGTCTATAAACCATCTTTCGAACTGCTGAACAATAAAAACGTCATTATTGCAATTGGTGATAATACAATTAGAGAAAGAATATATAATCAAATCAAAGATTTTTGTAATTTTGAAACCATGCAGCATTACAGCGCATATGTTTCCAGATTTACAGAAATTGGTGTGGGTACGGTAATCATGCCCAAAGTTTGCATCAATGCCGAAGTGAAAATCGGGAATCACTGTATTATCAATACAGCTGCGGTGATAGAGCATGAATGCAGGATTGAAGATTTTGTACATATTTCGCCCAATGCTTCACTTGCCGGAAACATCATCATTAAAAAAGGTGCACATGTCGGTTTGGGAGCAAATATTTTACAAGGAATTACCGTTGGCGAAAATGCAGTAATAGGAGCAGGTGCGGTAGTTTTGGAAGACGTTCCGGATAATACCATAGTTGTGGGAAATCCTGCAAGAATCATTAGAAAAAATGAAGAAGAAAAATGAGTAATAAAATTTGGCTTTCTTCGCCGCACATGGGTGGCTCAGAGATGAAATATATTCAGCAGGCATTTGCCGAAAATTGGATTGCACCTTTGGGTCCGAATGTAAACGCTTTGGAACAAGATCTCGAAGGGTTTTTAGAAGAGAATGTGCATGTTGCCGCTTTGAGTTCAGGTACTGCTGCACTCCATTTAGCGATGATTCTGCTGGGAATTGAGAAAGGAGATTACGTCATTTGTCAGTCGCTCACTTTTTCGGCTTCAGCCAATCCGATTGTTTACATGGGAGCAATTCCTGTTTTTGTGGATAGTGAAAAAGACACGTGGAATCTCTGTTCCGATGCTGTGGAAGAAGCCATAAAATATGGTATATCCAAAGGAAAGAAACCCAAAGCGATTATTGCTGTTTCACTCTACGGAATGCCTTATAAAGCAGATGAAATAAGAGCAATTTCTGAACGGTACGAAATACCGGTGATAGAGGACAGTGCAGAATCTCTCGGAAGTATGTACAAAAACCGCAAATGCGGAACTTTCGGCGATTTGGCAATTTTCAGCTTCAATGGAAATAAAATCATCACCACTTCTGCAGGCGGCGCATTGGTTGTGAAAAACAAAGAATTCAAAAGCAAAGCCATATTTCTCTCTACTCAAGCGAAAGATGATGCACCGCATTATGAGCATACCAATATCGGTTACAATTATCGGTTGAGTAATATTTGCGCAGGAATCGGGAGAGGTCAGATGGAAGTTTTGGAAGAACGTATCGCACAACGAAGAGCAAATCACGAATTTTATAAAAGCTATTTTCAGGATGTGGCTCAAATCAATATTCATACAGAGCCCAATGATGATTATTTTTCTAACCATTGGCTGAGTACAATTCTCATCAACCCCGATTCTGAAATTACTCCCGAAATAATGCGGCTGAAATTTTCTGAAGAAAATATAGAAACAAGACCCATCTGGAAACCTATGCATTTGCAGCCGGTTTTCAAAGATTTGCCCTATTTCGGTTCCACACTTTCACAAGGGATTTTTGAAAACGGTTTGTGTCTTCCGTCTGGTTCTAATCTTAGTGAAGACGATTTAAGCAGAATACAGAATACCTTAAATCATATATTAGGAAAAGTTTAAAAATAAGATTTAAAATATCTTAAAATTTTCTTAAAAAGAATTTTGTAAATTTGTATTCTGAAAACTAATTCGGCGGTGAAGAAAAAACGCTTAATCATGAATCTACGAATAACGGGTAATAAAAGATGGATTATCGCAAAAGTTTAAGAAACAGAATATACAGCGGCGATAACATTGTGAATCTATCTGATGTGCGATATTTGCCGCGATGGATTATCTTGCTGATTGATATTTGCCTGATTGTTGCAGCCACTACTTTTTCGCGCTACATCATTTCCAAACTTAGTAATAATGATACTGCCGTTTTTTATGATGACTTGTATGTTTATATGATTATCATTGGTTCAAATGTAGCATTCATGTACATTTTCAAAACCTTTGCAGGCATCATTCGCCATTCTACCTTTATTGACTTATTTAAATTACTTTTGGCTACATTTTGCAGCACTTTGGCAATTGCCTTACTTAGTTTGTTCTGTATGTATGTTTTAAGGTTTAAATTAATAAGTGCTCATATTCCTTTTTTAAGCATTTTCTTTGCGTCTTCGTTTATGAGTTTGTTTATGTTCCGGCTTTTTGTGAAAGAGTTTTTTCATATTGCAAGAGAATTTAGAAGAAGCACCCTGAAGAAAAGAATTTTAGTTTTGGGGATAGACGAAGCATCTATTGCAATAGCACGCGCAATTTTAGACAATCCCAATCTTCCGTATCATATTGCTGGATTTTTAACCCAAAGAAACGATACCAAAAGAGCAAATCTTTTAGGCAGACCCATATTCAGTAAACAAAAAATTGAGCGGCATACTAAAGAAGATTTAGCTTTAGACGGTGTTTTAATCATTAAAGAAAATATGTCTAAAGATGAGATGAATTCTTGGGTGAATTTATTTCTTGAGAAAGATTTACAGGTTTTCAAAGCACCCTCTGTTCAGAAACTTCGCGATACAGATTTGGGCAGTTCTATCCGTACTCTTCAGATTGAAGATTTGTTAAACAGGAAACCAATCAAAATAGAAAATGAAGAAGTAAAAAGTCGCCATCATGGCAAAAATATTTTGGTTACAGGTGGAGCTGGTTCTATCGGAAGCGAAATTGTGAGACAAGTCGCACTCTTCGAGCCGCAACTTATCGTGGTCGTTGATCAGGCAGAAACGCCACTTTATGAAGTAGAATTAGAAATGAGGGAAAAATTTCCGCACATGCATTTCAAATTTATTTTGGCAGATATTTCTAACCGTCATCGCATAGAACCGCTATTCAGCAAATACAATTTTTCTATGGTTTATCACGCCGCAGCTTACAAACACGTTCCGCTGATGGAAGAAAACCCGCATGAAGCTGTATTGGTAAATGTTTTAGGAAGCAAGAATCTCGCTACGCTTTCCAGCAAATACAAGGTAAACCGATTTGTGATGATTTCCACAGACAAAGCCGTAAATCCCACCAACGTAATGGGGGCATCAAAAAGAATGGCAGAATTGTTTGTTCAGGCATTGCAAAATACTGAAGGAAACACCACTAAATTCATCACAACCCGTTTCGGAAATGTTTTGGGTTCTAATGGTTCTGTGATTCCGTATTTTAAGAAGCAGATAGAAGCAGGAGGTCCGGTTACGATTACCCACCCCGAAATTGTGCGCTATTTCATGACGATTCCCGAAGCATGTGATTTGGTGCTTCAAGCAGGAACCATGGGAAAAGGCGGCGAAATTTTCGTTTTTGATATGGGTGAACCGGTGAAAATTATGGATTTGGCAACACGCATGATTAAACTTTCCGGTTTGGAACCCAATACTGATATTAAAATCATTTTTACAGGACTTCGACCGGGAGAAAAGCTCTATGAAGAACTCTTAAGTGATGATGCCAAAACATTGCCTACTCATCATGAAAAAATAATGGTTTCAAAAGACCCGACTATGGCATTTGAAGAAATAGAGCAGTACACCAATCAAATTACTAAAACGGCACTCCGCCAAGAAAAGATAGAAGTAGTACAACTTCTGAAAACCATTGTTCCCGAATTCAAAAGCAATAATTCCATCTACGAAATTTTGGACAAGTAAGATAGAATTGTATATTTGCAAAAGTTTTTTCAAAAATTGAAAAAGTAGATGATACGCAACAGAAACTTTGGTGTGCGGTTTATAATAAAATACCCAATCAAAGCGTTTCTCAAGTACCGAAAAAGATAAATAATGAATAAAAATATTATCTGGCTGTTTGTTTGTTCGTCCTTGTTACTGAGCTCTTGCAAAACAAAAGACAAAACAAGCAGTTTGAATTACATGCAGAATGCAGAACAAATGGCTATGGAATCTTCGGTTAAAAACACTGTTTCTACCATACAAAATGGTGATCAGCTGATGATTTTAATTACAGCAAAAGATATGGCGGTAGTGAGACCATTTAATCAGAATTACGCTTCAGGAGATGTTTCTACTTCTTCTATTCCAAGTAGCAATTTAACTACTCAGGGTCAACAGCAGATTGGCGGTCCTACTTATATTGTAGATTCAAATGGTGATATTGATTTTCCTGTGTTAGGAAAAATCAATACAAGAGGTAAAACGATAGCAGAATTTAAAGATGATTTAAGAAACCGTTTGCAGAAATTTGTTCTGAATCCTTCGGTTAATATTAGAATTGCCAATTACAAAGTTACCGTTTTAGGTGAAGTTACAAAACCAGGTCAATACACCATTCCTGATGGACAAGCAACTTTGCTCAATGCTCTTGGGTTAGCGGGGGATTTAACTATGTACGGAAAAAGAAATGATGTATTGATTTTAAGAAACGAAAATGGTGAAGTGACAAAAACGCGACTCAACCTTATGGATAGTAATTTCACTAATTCTCCGTTTTATCAGTTAAAACAAGGTGATATAATCTATGTTTCCGCAAACGAAAACAAAGAAAAGGTTGCAAGACAAGATCCCAATACCAGTATATATATAGCAGTTGCGGGAATGGTCATCGGTTTAGCCGGGATTTTCATTACCATTTTTAAAAAATAATAGATATAAATTTACATAAGATAGAATGAGTACAAGTTCTTCGAAAAAAGATAACAAACAGGAAATCGTTATAACAGACATTATTAAGCCGTATTTGCTAAAATGGTGGTGGTTTGTGATCAGTGTTTTACTGTGTCTTATCTATGCGGTTTATTATCTGCAAAAAACGGTTTCTGTTTACAGCATACAATCTACAATATTAATTAAAGACTCCAGAAAAGCTCCCTCTTCGGAAATGGGAGCATTGGCTCAGTTAGGTGGTTTTGGTGGGAGCGGCGCAAACAGTATCGAAAACGAGATAGAAATCCTGAAATCTAAAAAACTGATGCGTGAAGTAGTAACTGAATTGGGTTTGCAAGCAGGGTTAATTGCTAAGGAGGGCCTGAAGAAAAATATGCTCTATGAAAATTCTGCTCCGCTGTTCGTTAAGGTCATTAATGAGAAGAAGATGGAAAAACCACTGAAAAAACCGGTAAAAATAACCATTTCCGGAGATAAGATTCAGGTTTTTTCAGAAGAAATCCCTACCATTATTACAACATATAATAAAACCGTGGGTCTGCCTTTTGCAAATTTGATATTTGTTAAAAATCCCAATTTCATTCCTCCTAAGAAAAAAAAATTAGGAGAACTAGAACTTTCATACAGTTCGGTTGATGATGCGGTAGATTCATTTCAAGCCATGATTTTTGTGAGTTTGGTCAACAAAGATGGTACTGTAGTATCTTTAAGTACCAAATATCCGAATATACAAAAAGCAAAGAATGTTCTCGATAAGTTGGTAGAAGTGTATAACGATGATGCCATCAACGATAAAAGTTCTGAATCTAAAAAAACCAGAGATTTTATTGATGAAAGAGTAGGTATTATTGCCAACGAGTTGGGAGAAGTAGAAAACACAAAAGAGCAGTTTAAAAAAGCCAATAATATTACCGATATTCCTACAGAGGCAGCATACAGTTATAGTGGGTCAGAAAGTATTAAAGGGAGATTATTAGAAGCAGAAATGCAGATCGAAATAACAAATGATTTGGTCAATTACATGAATAAATTGGGAAATAACCAAACCATTCCATCTTCTGTGGGACTAGGAAATCCTCTTGCTTCTGCCAATATTACTGCGTATAATCAATTGATATTAGAAAGAAACCGTTTGTTAGAAAATGCAACTCCGCAAAACCCACTTATTGTGGATTTAAACAAGCAAATCAATTCTATGCGTAATTCTGTGTCAGATGCGTTGCTTAAATACAAAACCTCATTAGTAGTAACCAAGAATCAGTTAAGTGATGAGCATAATATCTATACAGGAAGAATAAGAAAAATTCCATCACAGGAAAAACTGTTCAGAAATATTGAAAGGCAGCAACAAATCAAAGAGAATTTATATCTATTGCTTTTACAAAAGCGAGAAGAAGCTGCAATATCGTATGCAGTTACCTCACCAAAAGCAAGGATTATAGATTACGCTTATGCATCACCATTTCCGGTATCTCCCAAGAAAATGCTGGTTTTAGCTGTAGCCGGATTCATAGGATTATTATTGCCGGGAGTATTTATTTACCTCAGAGAACTGCTTAATACCAAAGTAAGGTCTAAAGATGATTTGACTAAATTGTCTTCCGTACCTGTATTGGGAGAAATACCTGCGCTGAAACGCGGTGATAGTGAGATTGTAGAACAAAACGACTTGTCGCAAATGGCAGAAGCATTCAGGATTCTCATTACCAATACTACTTACATGCTTGCGAAAAAACCAACAGGAAGAATTGTTTTTGTTACCTCTACAACCAAAGGCGAAGGTAAAACTTTTGTATCCGTGAATTTGGCACTTACTTTGGCTTCGAGCAAAAATAAAGTAATTATCATTGGTGCAGATATTCGTAATCCGCAATTGCAGCGGTATAACCCATCAAGAAAAGGACTTGCTGGTTTATCGGAATTCTTGCATGATGACGAAACCAACCTCAATGATATCATTCATGTTTCCTCATTTAACCAGCATTTAGATGTAGTTTATTCGGGAAGTATTCCACCGAATCCTACCGAATTGCTTTCCAACGGAAGATATCAAACCATGATTCGCGAGCTTGAGAATCGATATGATTATATTATTGTAGATACAGCTCCGCTCATGTTGGTTACCGATACCTTCCTCACTGCAGATTTGGCAGATGCAACGGTGTATGTAGTAAGAGCAGGATATACCGAAAAAGATTTGGTAGAGTTTGCCAACCATCAAATTGACGACAACAAGATTAAAAATACCGGTTTTGTACTAAATGCCGTAAAAAAAGAACATTTCGGTTATGGAAACAAGTACGGATATGGTTACTCATCAGATAACAGAAACTTTTTTCAGCGGTTGAAAGACAGATTGTTTTAGCACATAACCACAAATTATAAAAACTAATGATAGATGTTAAGATTTCGGTAATTGGTCAGGGTTATGTAGGATTACCTTTAGCGTTGGAATTTTCAAGACATTATCCTGTTTTCGGGTTCGATATTAATGAAGAGCGTGTAAATGAACTCAGTGCTGGTGAAGACCACACTTTGGAAGCAGACCTGCAATTACTGCATGAAGTCATTGATATTGCGAACAATTCAAATTTCAAAAAAGGATACAGAGCAACCGCTTCTTTAGAAGATATCAGAGAAGCCAACATTTACATCATTACTGTTCCCACACCAATTGACCGTTTCAATGCGCCGGATTTAAGACCGCTTATCAAAGCCAGCGAAATGGTGGGAAAGGTACTGAAAAAAGGTGACATCGTTATCTATGAATCCACCGTTTATCCTGGTTGTACAGAAGAAGATTGTATTCCCGTATTGGAAAAAGTATCCGGATTGATCTTTAACCAAGATTTTTATGCAGGTTATTCCCCAGAAAGAATTGTTCCGGGAGATAAGGTCAATACACTCACCACGATTAAAAAAGTAACCAGCGGTTCCACTCCCGAAATTGCAGAAACCATTGATCAGCTGTACAAAAAGATTATTACCGCAGGAACGCACAAAGCGGCAAATATCAAAGTAGCGGAAGCATCTAAAGCGATTGAAAATGCACAAAGAGATGTTAATATTTCTTTTGTAAATGAATTGGCGCTAATTTTTGACAGAATAGGAATTGATACCCAAGATGTTTTAGAAGCTGCCGGAACAAAATTCAATTTCCTGAAATATAAACCTGGATTAGTAGGTGGTCATTGCATTTCTGTAGATCCGTATTATTTAGCACATAAAGCGACGCAACTTGGTTATCATCCTCAAGTTATTTTAAGCGGAAGAAGAGTGAATGACATGATGGCGAGTTTCATTGCCGGAAAAGTAGTAAAACTCATGATTCAGAAAGGTTTGGGAATTAAAAATGCCAATGCACTGATTTTGGGAGTTACCTTTAAAGAAAACTGTCCCGATGTAAGAAATACCAAAGTTGTTGATATTCACCGCGAGTTAGAGCAATTCGGGCTTAATGTAGATGTTTACGATCCATGGGCAAATCAAGAAGAAGTAAAACATGAGTACGGTGTAGAAACCGTTAATGACTTGATTCCCGGAAAAAAATATGACGTAATTCTGCTTGCAGTCGCTCATAACGAATTTTTAGAACTTGAGTACGGTTTACTGAAAAAAGACAATGCAGTGGTTTTTGATGTGAAAGCAATTTTGGACAGAAACTTAGTAGATTCCAGATTATGATATATGATTACATCGTTATCGGAGCCGGCTTGGTCGGACTTTCTACGGCATATCATATTCAACTGAAAAATCCCGGTTCCAAAATCCTTATCTTGGAAAAAGAAAAAGATGTTTCTCTGCATCAATCGGGTCATAATAGCGGAGTCATTCACAGCGGAATTTATTACAAACCCGGCTCGCTGAAAGCCAAAAACTGTATCGAAGGTTATTCGGCAATCATCAACTTTGCAGAAAAATACGGCATTAAATATGATTTGTGCGGCAAGATAATCGTGGCAACCAATAACGAAGAACTTCCGCTGCTCGATAATATCTACAAAAGAGGTATAGAAAACGGACTGCAAAATTTGCAATATCTTTCCAGAGAAGAATTCCGAGAAATAGAACCGCACTGCGAAGGAGTAAAAGCCGTGAAAGTTCCGCAAACAGGAATCATCGATTTTCCCGGTGTTGCCAAAAAATTAAAAGAACTGTTTGAAAATCTCGGTGGTGAAACTTTCTTTAACGAAGAAGTAACCAAAATTTCACAAAAACCAGAAGAAATCGTTATTCAAACCCAAAGTGCAGAATATAAGACAAGAAAACTGATTACCTGTGCAGGACTTTATTCCGATAAAGTTTCGGGAATGTCGGGTGCGGAAAAAGATTTCATCATCGTACCTTTTCGGGGCGAATATTATAAAATACGCGATAGCAAAAAATATTTAGTTAATCATCTGATTTATCCTGTTCCTGACCCCAATTTTCCGTTTTTGGGAGTGCATTTTACCCGAATGATTGATGGAAATATAGAAGCAGGACCGAATGCGGTTTTGGCATTCAAAAAAGAAGGATACAAATTCTCAGATTTTAATCTTGCCGAAACTTTAGACACTTTCACTTATCCCGGATTTTGGAAGATTGCCATGAAATACGGAAAAACAGGATTAGGCGAAATTCACCGTTCTCTGTCTAAATCGGCATTTACCAAAGCACTGCAAAAACTGATGCCCGAAATTCAGCAAGACGATTTAATTCCGGGTGGAGCAGGAGTGCGCGCACAAGCACTGAAACAAGATGGAAGTTTGATTGATGATTTTGATATTCTGAAAAACGGCAGTATCATTCATGTCAGAAATGCACCATCTCCGGCTGCAACTTCATGTTTGTCTATTGGCAACAGAATCAGTGATTTGGCTGTTCAAAATTAAATTTTAACATCTAAGTGATGATTGTCAAAAAAAGAAAATTTTTATAAAAAAAACAATGGTTCATATAACCGAGATATATCATTATCTTTGCTGACTATTTTGAACCTCAATACATAAATAGAATGGCTGACTATTTTGCGCATGAAACTGCGGTAATTGATGACGGAGCTTCTATAGGAGCAGGAACTAAGATTTGGCATTTTTCTCATATTATGCCTGATTGTGTTTTAGGAGAGAACTGCAATATCGGACAAAACGTAGTGGTTTCGACTAAAGTTGTTTTGGGCAGAAACGTGAAAGTACAGAATAATGTTTCCATCTATGAAGGAGTAACTTGCGATGATGATGTTTTTTTGGGACCTTCCATGGTTTTTACCAATGTCATTAATCCAAGAAGTGCAGTGAACAGAAAAAGTGAGTATTTAAAAACCCATGTTGGAAAAGGAGCATCAATCGGAGCCAATGCTACAATTGTTTGCGGGCACAATATCGGGGAATATGCATTTATCGGAGCAGGTGCGGTAGTAACCAAAGAAATTCCCGCTTATGCTTTGGTAGTAGGAAATCCTGCGCGGCAAACAGGTTGGATGAGCGAATTCGGACACCGTTTGGAATTTGATCAAAACGGAATTGCAGTTTGTCCCGAAAGCAGTGAAAAATATAAATTAACTGAAAATACGGTTTCAAAGATTTAATATCATGTCGGATAAAATAAAATTTGCAGTTGTAGGTTGCGGACACATCGGGAAACGCCATGCGGAAATGATTTCCAGAAATGAAGACAGTGAATTGGTTGCGTTGGTTGATGTGAAAAATCAAGCAGGTTTAAATATTGATGATTTCAAAGTTCCTTTTTACAATTCTTTAGATGATTTGCTGATGTCTGATTTAGAGATTGATGTCATCAATATAGCATCACCAAACGGATTTCATGCGGAGCAAGGACTAAAAGTGCTGGATTCCGGAAGACATTTGGTAATTGAAAAACCGATGTCGCTCGATAAAAAAGATTCCGAAGCATTGATTTTCAAAGGGCTGCAAAAACATAAGCAGGTTTTCTGCGTGATGCAGAATCGCTATTCGCCGCCGAGTGTTTGGTTAAAACTATTATTGGAATCCGGTAAATTGGGAAAAATTTTCATGGTGCAGATTAACTGCTATTGGAACCGAGATGAAAGATACTACAAACCAGAATCGTGGCACGGAAAAGGTGATTTAGACGGAGGTACGCTTTTTACGCAGTTCAGTCATTTCATTGATTTGATGTATTGGTATTTCGGCGACATCAAAAATATTCAGGCGAAGTTTGCTGATTTTAATCATCAGGATCTGACAGATTTTGAAGATTCAGGTTTCATAAGTTTCGATTTTGTAAATGGTGGAATGGGTTCTCTTAATTATTCAACATCAGTTTGGGATAAAAATTTGGAAAGCAGCATTACCATTATTGCAGAAAACGGCTCTGTAAAAGTAGGCGGTCAATACATGAATGAAGTAGAGTATTGCCACATCAAAGATTACGAAATGCCGAAATTAGCCCCCACAAATCCCGGAAACGACTACGGTGCATACAAAGGTTCTGCCGCAAATCACCACTACATCATAGAAAATGTGGTAGATGTGCTGAAAGGTAGAAACACCATTACTACCAATGCTTTGGAAGGATTGAAAGTGGTGGATATTATCGAGAGGATTTATGTACTAAAGTAATAAAAAATGAAGCATGTTTTAATTATTCCGTCTTGGTATCCTTCTCGTCATCGCCCGATTCCGGGTATATTTTTCAAAGAACAAGCCGAGATTTTATCAAAAAAAATAGATAAAGTCGGTGTGATTTCGCCACTGTTCAGGAGTTTTAAAGATTTTGACTTCACAAAAAATGAAGAAAATTACTACGAAATCAATGGTGTGAATACCTATACCGAAGAAATATGGCATTATCCGAAATTACGAAAACTCAATAAAAAAAACTGGGTAAAAACCTGCAAACAGCTTTTTCATAAATATATTGCAGAAAATGGTTTGCCAGATATTATTCATATCCATTCGGTAATGTATGCGGGAAAATTTGCCGAATATGCCAAGAAAAAATATAATGTTCCATTTGTTATAACGGAGCATGCAACAGGTTTTGCTCTGGATTATTTTAGTAATAAAGAATTGAAAGAATTTAGCAAAGAGATTAAATCATCATCTTACAATATTGCAGTAAGCCAATCTATTGCAGATACACTTACCGAAAAAATCAACGGAAAATGGAAAGTGATTCCTAACACAATTAAGAATGTTTTTTTTGAAGAAGGCATAAAAAATTTGCATAATACCAAGAATAAAAACAAAAAAATATTTTTCAGTTTATCGGGTTTGATTCCGATAAAAGGACTGAACGTTTTGATAGATGCTTTTACTATACTTGAAAAGCAGTTTCCCGATACCGAACTCTGGATCGGAGGTGATGGTACAGAAAAGACTAAGTTGCAAAACCAGATTTTGCAAAATCGGTTGCAGGATAAAGTGTTTCTCTTAGGAAAATTGAGTCAAAGCGAAGTCATTGAGAATTTAAGAAAAGTACATTTCTATGTATCACCAAGTTTACAGGAAACTTTCGGTATCGTAATTATTGAAGCGCTTGCTCTCGGTTTGCCTACTGTTGCTACCATTTGCGGCGGACCGGAACATATCATTAATGATAAAGTTGGTGTGGTGGTGGAAAAAAATTCTGCTGCCGAACTCTACCAAGCAATGAAATATCTGCTGCAAAATGAAGAACAGTACAATAGTGAAGAAATTATTAACTACTGTCGCGAAAATTATTCGGAAGACGTAGTAAGTGATGCGATTATAGAAGTATATAAACAAGTGCAGCATGGCTAAAAATATCATCATACTTTTAATCAGACGCGGTATTGGTGCACTTATCGCAATGCTTTGTACCACATTTATTGTGAAGAATCTTTCTGTAGCTAATTACGGAGTATATTCTGTTTTTTTGAATACAGTAACCATGTTTGCTACATTTGGCACATTGGGAGTAGAGGCATCTTCTTCTTATGTTTTGCAAAACAACCGCTATTCTAATAAAACCACTTTGGTTAATATTTTCTTTTGTGCAATATTAATGATGGTAATTACCGCTTTATTAACTACAGTTTTTCTGGTTTTTTTTAATTCATCAGATTTTGAAATCATTCCCAATGATTCAAAGATTTATGTAGTAATTGCAGCAACTATGGTACTTTTCTGCAATATTATGTTTGCAGCAATTATGGGAAATATGGATTTTAAGAATTATTCTATTTTCACTATCGTTCCTAATCTTTCCTTGCTGTTGTTGCTTTATGTGTACAAGATTGTGGTGGGCTCTTTTTCGCTTGATAATGCTATTTTATTTTATACCGTAGGTTATATGGTTTCTGCTGTAGCTGTGCTTATTTTCCATATCGTGAAGTATGAATTGCTCAGCAAGATTTCTGCTATAAGCATTGAGGTCATCAAATATATTTATAAATACGGGATTCAGTCTTATCTTTCAAATCTTATTACGTTTTTTAATTACAGGATTAATATTTTCATCATAGGGTATTTTCTCGGCGTGCAAGATGTAGGGATGTATTCTACCTGTCTTGTTCTTATGGAACTTATATGGCTTTTAGCAAGCACGTTATCATCTATCACCTATCCGCTATTTTCTAATCCTGCAAACGTTGCATTGCGTAACAAGATGGTTCCTGTGATTACCAGAACTGTATTTTTGCTCACTTTTATCATCACTTTGGTATTTTATCTTTCGGGCAATATACTGATTCCGTTATTGTTTGGCGATAAATTTTTACCGGTACGGAATATTTTTCTTATGATTAGTCCGGGATTGATTCTGATGGCAGGTTCGAAGATTATTTCTGCAGATTTCACAGCACAAGGAAAACCAAAACTCAATATCCTCATTAATCTTATTACTCTGGTCATTACCATCGTTACCAATATCATACTCATTCCATTAATGGGATTAAACGGAGCTGCACTTGCAACCACTATTGCTTTCAGTAGTTTATGTATCATCAGTTTGCTGGTTTATACCAAAATGACAGGAACCAATATTTTTTCTTATCTTGTCCCTCGAATTGATGATATAAAAATGATCATCAAATCTAAAAACTGATGCATTATTTAGTATTTCTTGCCATATTTCTACTTTCTTTGGGCGGTTTAGGTGGTTCGCTACAACCGGCAAGACTCGTTATTTTATTCATGCCGGTTTTAATTCCTTATGTTCATAAACTACCGCATTTGAAATACAATAAACTCATCAAATTCGGGCTAAAAGTTTATATGATATGGGTCATTTACGGAATCACCAGTCTTTTGTGGAGTCCTTCACCAAGAGTTGGTTTGTCTTCGGAAATTATCGTCATGTCGATAGGAATGATTAGTCTTGCTGTATTTCCGTTTTTTCTGAAAAATGATGAGAAAAGTGCGAAACTAATACGTTTTGCATGGATTGCAGCATTGGTTGTCACCATTCCCGTTGCACTCTACGAAATAGCAACACTCAACCATTTTATGTATGCCGATGAAGACAGAATTATCGGAGGTGTCGGTGTTAATGCACCTTTTGCAGCGGTTTTTTTCGGGAACTATAACAATTATTGTGTTCATATCTGTTTATGTATGCCGTTTTTGCTGTGGGGGATTTTAGATGACAAAAGCAAAACCCGAAAAATCATTTACATCATCATACTATTCTTATCGATATTTATCATTATGATTAATACCAATCGTACTTCGATGCTGATTTTGTTCTTGTATTTTATTTCTCTGTTCCGGTTTAAATTTAGAAATATTGCCATACTTGTTACGTTTTTAGCAATACTTTTATTTTCATATTCTTACCTTCCGCAAAATTTTCGAGACAGCATAGAATTGTTGTTTAATAATCGGGTAAATGTAGATTACGGTACAGATACTTCTACCACCATCAGAACCGGAGTTTATGAATCCGGATTTGATTTCTTGTCAAAAACTTACGGATTAGGAGTTGGTGCAGGTGGTTTTGAGTACAATATGCTACGTTCTGACAAATTTATGGGAATAGAAAATCCTCACAATTTTTTCATAGAAATCATATCACAATACGGTGTATTTATCTTTTTGTTGTTTGTAGCATGGCTCTTTGCTATTGCAAAAAAAATCTACCAAAACCAAACCATTACCTCCAATGCCAAAAGAGTATTTGTTATGGCAGTGATTGCTATTCCTGTTGCAGGAGTAATTAATAGCGATGCTATTGGTTACACATATTGGTGGGTTTACATCAGTTCTTTGGCAATGATTGCAAGCATAGGAAACCATACACTCAACACAAATTAATATTTTTTAATGAAAATCCTCACAATAATTGGTGCACGTCCGCAATTTATCAAAGCGGCAGTTTTGAGTAATGAAATTGCCAATCATCTCGATATAGAAGAAATCATAGTACACACCGGTCAACATTATGACAGCAACATGTCTGATGTTTTTTTTAATGACATGAAGATTCCTAAACCAAAATACAACCTGCATATCCAAAGCAAAACACATGGCGAAATGACTGGAATGATGATGACCGAAATAGAAAAAGTAGCATTCACCGAAAAACCCGACTGGATTTTGGTGTACGGTGATACCAATTCTACTTTGGCAGGTGCGTTGGTTGCCGCAAAGCAACACATCAAATTAGCTCATGTTGAAGCAGGTTTACGCTCGTTTAATATGAAGATGCCCGAAGAAATAAACCGTATTCTTACAGATAGAATCAGCAATATTCTTTTTTGCCCGTCTCAAGCATCGGTAGATAATCTGAATACGGAAGGGTATCAAAATATGCAAGACAAAAAAATTCGTATCGTAGGAGATATTATGTTTGATTCTGCTTTGTATTTTTCAAAATTCGCCACAAAATTAAATTTTCAACTCCCTGAAAATTACGCACTTTGTACTGTACATCGTGCAGAAAACACCACAGAAGAAAAACTGAAAACAATTTTTAAAGCACTGAATATCATTGGTGAAGAACTGAAAATCATCATACCGATTCACCCGAGAACAAGTGGGATATTGAGCCAGATTGGCCAAAATTACCAAGAGAAATATTCGAATATTCTTTTCATCGAGCCACAAGGTTATCTGGAAATGCTTCAACTGATTAAGAATTCTTCTTTGGTTATTACAGATAGCGGCGGTTTACAGAAAGAGGCATATTTTTTTCAGAAAAAATGCTTAACTTTAAGAGATCAAACCGAATGGGTAGAATTGGTCGATCAAGGATATAACATGCTCTCTGAAATTGATGAAAATACAATACTGAATAATTTCAGAAAACTCCGCGGCAGCGAAAAAAAATTCAGCACAAATATCTACGGCGAAGGAAATACCGCCGAAAAAATTATTGAGGAATTAAAAAATTACTAAAAACCGATGAGATTCGTACACGTAGAAGATTTTGTACATCCCAATGCGGGTTATCAGATTAATTTGCTTACCAAACTTCAAGCTGCTGAAGGTCATGAAGTGATAATTGTTACAAGTGAGTTGGATAAAATCCCCACATTTCTCACTTCATTTTTCGGGAAAGACAATATCGAAGAAAAAGACCAAAGATTCTATCAGGAAACCAATGTAAAAATCATCAGACATCCGCTGTATGCTTTTTACAGCGGAAGAGCCATCTTCAAACCCGGTCTTCACCGGCTGATAAAATCTCTGAATCCGGATGTTTTGTTTGTGCATAATGAAGACACCGTAACAGGAATGAAACTTCTTTGGGATTATAAAAAAATGAACATACCGTATGTTTTAGATTGCCACATGCTGGAAATGGCTTCTGAGAACAGATTCCGTAATTATTTCCGGGCATTCTACAGAAAATTCGTTACGCCCATTATTCTAAAGAATGAAATTCCGCTGATAAGAGTAGTCGATACGGATTTTGTGCAGAAACACTACAATATTCCTATAGAAAGAACAAAGCTACTCTCTTTCGGTACCGATACCGATTATTATCAACCAAACGCTGAAAACAGAAAAAAATTCAGAGATGAATACGGGATTTCCGAAGATGATTTTGTGGTGATTTATGCCGGAAAAATGGATTATTCAAAAGGCGGAAAATTCTTAGCAGAATCACTGAAAGAGAAAATCGTTGTGAAAGATAAAGTGTTGAAATTCATTATTATCGGTAATCCTCCGAATGATGAATATGGAGCAGAAGTGAAGAAAATATTTGCCGATTCGCAAAACGATATATTATTTTTCCCAACCCAAACCTATTTTGATTTGGCAAAATTTTATCAGGCAGCAGATCTTGCGGTTTTCCCGAAACAGTGCAGTATGAGTTATATGGAGGTGCAAAGTTGCGGTTTGCCGGTGGTTTTAGAAGAAAACGAAATCAATATAGAAAGAGCCGCAAACCAAAAAGGAATCATTTTTCCGGAAGCGGATATGGCGATGTTTAGAACAGCAATAGAAACTTTTGCCAATATGACTGCGGAAAAATTTCAAGCTTATCAAAAAAATGCACGAGAAAATATCGTAAATAACTTTAATTTTGTACCTATTGCAAAAAAAATTACAGAGGTAATGTTTGATGAATACCAAAAATTTCATCAACAAAAAAAATAACATACGGTTCTATATTGATATTACCGCAAAACCCAATTCACTTAAAAAGTCATGTTTAAAATTTTTCAGATAAGCAGCGAATTAAATGTGGGTTCTGTTGGCAGAATTGCAGAACAAATCGGTGAAGAAATCATTGCTGCGAATGGTGAAAGTTATATTGCATACGGAAGAGAAAGAAGAGAAAGCGCATCTCATGCTATAACAATTGGCAATAAATGGAGTGTAATTCGGCATGTTATTCTTACGAGGTTTACCGACCGACACGGTTTCGGCTCAAAAAAAGCAACCGAAAATTTAATTCGGGAAATCCGGAAAGTAAATCCCGATATTATACATTTGCAGCATGTTCATGGGTATTTTGTGAACATCGAACTGCTTTTTGATTATCTTTCATCGGCAAATATTCCTGTGGTTTGGACTTTTCATGATTGCTGGTCATTTACCGGTCATTGTGCATATTATGAATTCATCGGTTGCGAAAAATGGAAAACGCAATGCGAAAAATGCCCTCAAATTGATAAATATCCGAAAAGTTACCGTGATAACAGTTATGATAATTTCTTAATCAAAAAACGGTTATTCAATGCTGTTCCCAATCTTACCATTGTTCCGGTTTCGTATTGGTTGGGTGAAGAAACAAAGAAATCTTTTCTGAACGGAAATAAGATAGAAGTCATACAAAACGGTATTGATTTAGAAACCTTCAACATCTGTGAAGAAACGGATATTCGAGAGAAATATCATATCGGAGATAAATTCCTCATTCTGGGAGTAGCAAATCCTTGGGACGAAAGAAAAGGATTAAAATACTTTTTGAGATTGGCGGAAATGATTCCTGATGATATGCAGATTTTACTTGTGGGGTTAGAAGAAAAAATCATAAAAACACTGCCAAGAAATATCATCGGGTTGCAAAGAACGGGAAACGTACAGGAACTCGCCGAACTTTATTCCGCAGCAGATGTGTTTGTGAATCCCACTTTAGAAGATACTTTCCCAACTACTAATTTAGAAGCACTTGCTTGCGGAACGCCGGTAATTACTTTTCAATCGGGTGGTTCACCGGAAGCAGTAGATGAATATACGGGAATTGTAGTGGAAAAAGGAAATCAACAGAAACTCTACAATGCGGTTTTAGAAATTTATAAAAATACAAAACTACGATACAAAGAACATTGCAGAAAAAGAGCGGTAGAAAATTTTAATAAAAAAAATGCGTTTAAAAAGTATATTGAGTTGTACCATAGTGTTCTGAATGGCAATAACTGAGTTGCATTAAAATTTTTTTATATTTGAAATCTTAATAAAAATCAGCAAAGTGATTATGAAAAAATATTTAGCAGGCGAATTACTGTATGGTGATGATTTTGATGACCGTGAAATCGAGCAATGGTACAATGAAGAGAAAGAAGCGTATGCCGAACTCCAAAGTAAAGAAAAATATGTTTATGCTTATCACGAATCTAATAGGTTGAACGGTTTTGAACACATCAAATCAGAACATTTTGAAAATGTTTTGGGATTCGGTTCTGCTTATGGCGAAGAGTTGCAACCTGTTCTGCACAAAATAAAGAATATTACGATTATAGAACCATCTGATCAGTTAGTATCAGAAAAAATTGGGAATATCGTACCGCATTATCAAAAACCGGAAATCAGTGGTAAGCTAACTTTTGCAGATTCCACTTTCGATCTTGTTACCTGTTTCGGTGTGTTGCATCATATTCCTAATGTTACCACAGTAATAAATGAATTGATTCGTGTAACGAAACCCGGAGGTTATCTTCTGATAAAAGAACCTATCAATACTATGGGAGATTGGACTGAAAAAAGACACGGACTTACTAAAAACGAAAGAGGGATTCCCGAAAAATATTTTGAGAAAATCTTTAACGGTAAAGTAGATATTGTAAAAAAAACTTATATCGATACCCTTTCGGTTTATAAAATCTTGAAGAAATTCTTCAATTTAGATTTCGATTCAAAAAAATACACCAAAATAGACCGTATCGTTTCTAAGTTTTTATCGTGGAACAGCACCTATCACAGAACAGGAAATTTTCGGAAACTCGCACCGGCGGGAATATTTTATGTGCTGATAAAAAAATAAACGGTTTCGTGGAATGAAATATTATATTGGAATAAATGACTAAACTTGAGGATAGAAATGTTGAAATTATTCTCACGGTATCACAAATTATCGATATGAGAATCAGTAATTTTAATTAAATTTGCATTATCAGTTTTCATAAACAATAAATATCTATTACATGAAAAAGCCATTAATTTTTATTTTGATGATTTTCTTTTTGCACAACTCTTGTGTCAACAGTCAAGACAAACGGTTCACAGATGCCACACTTCAAAATCAAATCAAAATCAAACCCAAAAACTTGAACCAAAAATTACTCGTGGCTTTAGTAACTCCCGGTGAAGATTTTATTAATTTCAGAACCCAAAACAATATTCCCGCTGTACAGGTAATTGACGAAAAAATGTCAATCGGTGAAGGATTTAATCTTGACTACAAAAAATTTGAAAGCAACATCAATCGCATATTTCCCAATGCAGATGATACAGGATACGGGTTTTTAGATTATGAGCATCCGTATCTCGACCCGCTTGTAGGTTCAACCCCCGGAAAAGAAGACTTTGAAGAAGCCATCTCACTCTATGTAGATGCCATAAAATTTGCAAAAAAAATGAGACCCAATGTAAAATGGGGACATTACGGTTTACCTATATCAAGATGGAATGACAGAGAATTTCTCTTAAACAACAACAAATATGAAAAGATTTATGCAGCGGTAGATATTATATTCCCATCTGTTTATGTACCTTATGATGACCAAGAAGTTGCATTTTCCGAGAATTTTAAATACTTGTATGACAATCTGGAGCAATCATTAATCTTCGGTAAAAAATACAACAAACCTGTTTACGCTTTTGTTATGCACCGTTTTTACTCTGATAATAAACGTCTGCTTTTTACCGAGATGAATGACGATTTTTGGAAAAGATATCTACAAACCGTACTTTCTGTCAACGTAAACGGAAGATATCTAAACGGCATAGTTTGGTGGGGAGCAGATACTTATTTTTTTGATCGTGATGAAGGAAAAAATGTAAAAGGCGATTTCAAAGGTACTGTCAAAGATTTCATGAAATACAATGACAAATCGCTCATCAATAAAGGAAAAATAGCTTTAGATTTAACTCAAAATAAATAAAATGGCAAATCAGCGCATATATCAAATATGCACCAAAACAATTATGGATACTTCTGATCCTCATATTGTTTTCAATGAAAAGGGCGAAAGTGATTATTATATCAACTATATAGAAAACATACTTCCGAATTGGCATACCGACGAAAAAGGTTACGTCGAACTTATGAAAGAAGCAGAAAAAATCAAGAAAGACGGCAAAAACCGTGATTTCGACTGTATCATTGGTTTAAGTGGAGGTTTAGATAGTTCTTATGCAGCATATATCTCCAAAGAAATTATGGGTTTAAGACCCTTGATTTTTCATGTAGATGCAGGTTGGAATACAGATAAAGCAGTTGGAAATATAGAAAAATTAGTTAACGGACTTGATCTTGATCTTTACACAGAAGTCATCAATTGGGAAGAAATGAAAGACCTGCAGATTGCTTTCCTGAAAGCACAAATCCCCGATCAAGATTTACCGCAGGATTACGCATTTTTTTCCGCACTTTACCAATTTGCCAGAAAGAATAAGATAAAATATGTACTCACCGGTAGTAATTACTCCACAGAATGTTGCAGAGAGCCAGAAGAATGGGGTGGTTTCCCTGGAATTGATGCCACACTTACTCATGATATTCACTCCAAATTCGGGAAAAAACCACTAAAAACTTTTCCGATAGTTGATATTCTCAGTTATAAAATTTACTACCGATATATTTACGGAATGAAAGTTTTCAAACCGTTAAATCATGTTCCGTATATCAAAAAAGATGTAGAGCAGCTTTTGCAAGAAAAATTCGGTTGGGAAAGTTTTCAGCACAAACACCACGAATCCCGATTTACAAGGTTTTATGAAGATTACTGGCTCCCGAAAAAATTCGGCTTTGAGAAAAGAAGAGCACATTTTTCAAGTTTGATTCTTACCGGTCAAATGACAAGAGAAGAAGCACTTGAGAGAATCTCGAAACCAGAACTATCCGAAGAATTTTTGAAAAAAGAGTTTGAATATGTAGCCCACAAATTAGATTTGACAACCGATGAACTACAAAAAATTTTTGAAGGAGAAAACAAAACCTACAAAGATTACAAAAGCAAAATGCCGATTATAAAATTCGGTGCAAAAGTCATGCAGAAATTAGGTTTGGAAAAAAGACTTTTCAGATGATTACTATAATAGATTACGGAGTAGGCAACATCAATGCTTTTGTTAATGTTTACAAAAGATTAGATGTAGAGGTAAAAATTGCTAAAACAGAGCAGGATTTAGCCGGAGCTCAAAAACTGATTCTTCCTGGTGTCGGTCATTTTGATCACGCCATGTTACAGCTCAATAATTCGGGAATGAAAGATAAGCTCGATGATTTGGTTTTAAATGAAAATATCCCTGTAATCGGTATTTGTGTCGGTATGCAGATGATGGCAAATAACAGTGAAGAAGGAAAAATAGAAGGATTGAAATGGATTGATGCCACCGTAAAAAAATTTGATGAAACCAAAATTAATCAAAAAACACGGCTTCCTCACATGGGTTGGAATGATGTGAAACCCGTGAAAGAATCAGCACTTTTAAGCGGACTTGAACATGATGCCATTTTCTATTTTCTGCACACTTATTATTTTGAATGCAATAAGCCGGAAGATATTTTGGCAGTGTCAGATTACGGCGGCGAATTTGCTTCGGCGGCAAATCACAGTAACAAATACGGAATACAATTTCACCCCGAAAAAAGTCATCACTATGGTGAAATTTTATTGCACAATTTCGCAAAACTCTAAATAAATGCTAAGACCCAGAATAATCCCGAGTTTGCTCATACAAGATAACGGATTGGTAAAAACCGTCAATTTCAAGAACCCGAAATATATAGGTGATCCCATCAATGCCGTGAAAATTTTTAATGAAAAAGAAGTAGATGAATTGGCAATTTTCGATATTGATGCCACTGCAAAAAATCTGGAGCCGAATTACAGCTTAATCGAGCGAATCGCCAATCAATCCAGAATGCCGCTTTGCTACGGAGGAGGCGTAAAAACTGTAGAACAGGCACAGAAAATTTTTGGTTTGGGAATCGAGAAAATCGCACTCAGTTCTGCCGTTTTGCAAAATCCGCAACTCATCACTCAAATTGCGGAAAGAGTCGGTTCGCAAAGCGTAATCGTGGTTTTAGATGTTAAGAAAAAACTTTTCGGTGGATATGAAGTTTATACTCATAACGGTAAAAAAGCAACAGGAATCAATCCTGTAAAATTTGCCGAAGAAGCACAAAGATTGGGAGCAGGTGAAATCATCATTAATTCCATTGATCAAGACGGTGTGATGAGAGGTTTTGATATGAATTTAATAGACCAGATAAGAGAAAAAATTTCACTACCTTTGACTGTTTTGGGTGGTGCAGGTTCTTTGAAAGACATAAGAGAAGTCATCAAAAAACACGGAATCATTGGTGTTGCTGTAGGAAGTTTGTTTGTTTTCAAAGGCATTTACAAAGCCGTACTCATCAATTATCCCAACAAAGATGAAAAGAAAGAAATTATTTTTTAACACTCAATAAATGCAAATCAAAGATAAAATACTACTTATTACAGGCGGAACCGGCTCTTTCGGAACTGCCGTTCTCAACCGTTTTTTAGAAACAGACCATTTCAAAGAAATCCGCATTTTTTCCCGAGACGAGAAAAAACAAGACGACATGCGGAATCTCTATAAAAACGATAAAATAAAATATTATATCGGCGATGTCCGCGATTATAACAGTGTAGAACCCGCAACAAGAAATGTAGATTTTATCTTTCACGCAGCCGCATTGAAACAAGTTCCGTCCTGCGAATTTTTCCCGATGCAGGCAGTGAAAACCAATGTAGAAGGAACTCAAAACGTAATCAGAGCAGCCGCTGCAAGCAAAGTAAAAAAAGTGATTTGTCTCAGTACAGACAAAGCCGCATATCCAATCAACGCAATGGGAATTTCTAAAGCCATGATGGAAAAAGTTGTTGTAGCCGAAAGCAGAAATTTATCAGATACCACCGTTTGTCTTACCCGATACGGAAATGTAATGGCTTCCAGAGGTTCGGTGATTCCGCTGTTTCTGAGCCAAATACAAAAAAGGGAAGAAATTACCATTACCGACCCCAATATGTCCAGATTTTTCATGTCTTTGGAAGATGCGGTAGATTTGGTTTTATTCGCTTTCGAAAACGGAAATCCCGGCGATTTATTCGTGAACAAAGCTCCTGCCGGAAAAATCGGCGATTTGGCAAAAGCGATTATGCAACTTTCAGGAAAAGAAACTCCTGTCAAAATCATCGGAACACGACACGGCGAAAAACTCTATGAAACACTCTGCACCCGAGAAGAAATGATGAAAGCTGAAGACATGGGAAATTTCTACAGAATACCTGCAGACAACAGAGATTTGAACTATGCAAAATATTTTTCCGAAGGCGAAAAAGATGTAACCAAAATTGAAGATTACCATTCGCACAATACCGAACAGCAAGATGTGGAAGGACTGAAAAAACTCATTTCCGCATTACCGCTCATCAGAAAAGAAATTTTCGGTGAAAATGTTCAGCAATATCCATATTAATTGATGATGAATCCGAAGTTGATGAAAGGCGGCAATCACCAAGACAAACGGGGAACAATTTGTTTCAATAACGATTTTAATGCAGCCGCTGTGAAAAGAGTTTACACCATAGAAAATGAAAGTCCCGATTTTATCAGAGCTTGGCAAGGACACAAAATAGAACAGCGGTGGTTTTCTGCAATGAGCGGAACTTTCATCATCAAAACCGTCAGAATTGATGATTGGGAAAATCCGTCAAAAGATTTACCGGTAGAAACGTTTTTACTCGGCGAAGAAACTTTAGACATTCTGCATATTCCCGCCGGATTTTTAACTTCTATTCAGCAAGTGGAAAAAAATGCAAAACTGCTGGTTTTTGCAGATTATGCTTTAGGTGAAATTGCTGATGACTACAGATTTCAAAGCGACTATTTTAATGACAATTAACTCCAAAAAATGAAGATAGGAATTACCGGACAAAATGGTTTTGTTGGTTCACATTTGTACAATACTTTGGGTTTGGAACCCGAAAAATATACCCGAATCGACTTTAGAAAAGAATATTTTGAAGACGATAATCAATTAGATAATTTCGTGCAGCAATGCGATGCAATCGTACATCTCGCTGCAATGAACAGACACCCTGATCCGGAAGTGATTTATCATGAAAACATCAATCTGGTAAAAAAACTCATCGGTTCATTAGAAAGAACGGGTTCTAAAGCGCATATTGTTTTTTCATCTTCATCGCAGGAAGAGCGCGACAATCTCTACGGAAAATCAAAAAAAGAGGGCAGAAAATTATTGGCGGATTGGGCAAAAGCAAACGGTGCAAAATTCAGCGGATTAGTTATTCCCAATGTTTTCGGACCTTTCGGAAAACCGAATTACAATTCCTTTATCGCTACTTTTTGCCATAAATTAACCCATGGCGAAAAACCTGTGATTGATGTTGACGGCGAAGTTCGGCTCATTTATGTAGGAGAATTGGTGCAGGAAATTTTAAAAGAAATAGCTACAGAAAATACTTCCGAGAAAGAACTCGTGCATGTTCCTTTTACAACAAGCATTAAGGTTTCTGAGGTTTTGGCAAAACTTGATATTTTCAAACAGCAGTATTTTGAAAACCACGAAATCCCCGAACTGAAATCCACATTTGATATACAACTTTTCAATACTTTCCGTTGTTATATTGATGTGGGAAATCATTATCCGGTGAAATTTACACTCAATACCGATAATCGCGGTTTGTTTGTAGAAATCATCAGATTGGGAATCGGCGGTCAATGTTCGTTTTCTACTACCGTTCCGGGAATTACGAGAGGCAATCATTTTCACACCAGAAAAATTGAGAGATTTGCAGTGATTAAAGGGAAAGCATTAATTCAGCTAAGAAAAATAGGGACAGATGAAGTTTTAGATTTTTATCTTGACGGAAACGAGCCCGCTTTTGTAGATATGCCGGTTTGGTTTACTCATAATATTAAAAATATTGGTAATAAAGATTTGTACACCATTTTTTGGATAAACGAACCTTATAATCCCGATAATGCCGATACTTATTTTGAAAACGTATGATGATGGATACTTCACCAAATAAAGTCAATGCTTTAATCACCAATATTTTTTACTGTTTTTTGGCAGTAGGTTTTGTTGTGGTCAGTATTTTTCCCGAAATCAGCAAAATTGAAAGCACTGTTTTTACCATTCCGCTTCGAATTGTAATTTTAATGTTGTCAATGTTTGTGATTTATAAAAATATTGTAAAAAAAACCTTTAAAATAGGTACTCCGATTATCATTCTTATTTTGTTTTGGCTGTTCTATGGTTGCAAAGCATATTACAGTTTTCAGCATTATGAACTTCCACAGGGTCTTACTTTTTCAGAAGTTTTTCAGAGAATTTTTTTAATCAATTTTATTCCGATATTAGCAGTGGTCATCAATAAAGAACGAGATGTAGATACTGGTTTAGTTTTCAAAATCATTTATTACACATTGTTTTCGGTGATACTGCTCAATATTTTTGCAGGAATTCCTGTAGATCGTTTCGGCAGATCAAATGGTATTCATTCGATGTATTCTATTTCTTTCGGGCATATCGGAACGAGTTTGTCGCTTTTATCGCTTTATTGGCTTTTGTTTGCAAAAAATAAAACCCGCAACGAAATTGTTTTATCAACCATAGGTTTTTTTGGTGGTTTAACGGTAATTTATTTTGCCAATACAAGAAGCCCGATTGTTGCATTGATTGCGGGGATTGTTTTGATGCTGCTCATCAAAAAATATTTTAAGGCAATTCTCGGTTTGTTATTCATACTTTTGGCGGGAATAGCGGTTATTTTTATTTCGTTGAAAGCCGAAAATTTTCAGGTTACAAGTCATAATTCTTTTTGGGAAAGAATATACAACAGTGTTTTCAGGGGAGATACTTCACAGCGCGGAAATTTGTATCTTGAAGCCATTCACAATTTTATGGAAAAACCTTTTATCGGGAAATCTATACTTTTTCCTGATGGTATGTATCCTCACAATGTTTATCTGGAAGTATTGATGTCAATGGGAATTATCGGATTCATTATGATTGTCTATATTCATTTTCATACCTTCAGAAAAATGTTTTTGTTGATAAAAAATCCTTTTGCACAAAATAAATTATGGATAGTAATTCTATTTTTGCAATATTATATTTTGAGTTTGACTTCTTATAATATTTACGGAAATACCGATGTATGGTTTTATATGGCAATGTTATGGGCAGCAAATGTTAAAATCTCAAAAACGGAGCGTGAAAAAGAAAATTTCATGAAGTAACCAAACCCAACTCAAATGAAAAAACTAAAAGTAATGACGGTAGTAGGAACCCGTCCCGAAATCATAAGATTAGCAAGAGTTCTCACCGCTTTAGATAATTCCGAAGCAGTAGAACACACGATTGTTCATACCGGTCAGAATTATGATTATGAACTCAATCAGATTTTTTTTGATGATTTGGGACTTCGCAAACCGGATTACTTTTTAGAAGCTGCCGGGAAAACCGCTACGGAAACCATTGGTAATATACTGATTAAAATTGACCCGCTTTTAGAAGAAATCAATCCCGATGCATTTTTGGTTTTGGGAGATACCAACTCTTGTCTTTGTGCCATTCCTGCAAAGAAAAGACATATCCCGATTTTCCACATGGAAGCAGGAAACCGCTGCTTCGACCAAAGAGTTCCCGAAGAAACCAACCGGAAAATTGTTGATCACACCGCAGATATTAATTTGACCTATTCTGATATTGCGAGAGAATATCTTTTGAGAGAAGGTTTACCTGCAGACAGAATCATCAAAACCGGCTCGCCAATGTTTGAAGTTTTGAATCATTACTTACCAGACATCGAAAAATCTGAGGTGCTGCAAAGATTAAATCTGCAAGAAGGAAAATATTTTGTAGTAAGCTCTCATCGTGAAGAAAACATCAACTCCGAAAAAAACTTCCATAATTTAATGCAGAGTTTGAATACCATTGCCGAAAAATACCAATATCCGGTTATTGTTTCCACGCACCCGAGAACCCGAAACATGATTGAGAAAAAAAATATCGAGATGCTCCCCGAAATACAATTCCTTAAACCGCTCGGTTTTTTAGATTATAACGCACTTCAGAAAAAAAGTTTTGCCGTGCTTTCTGATTCGGGAACGATTTCTGAGGAGTCTTCAATTCTCAATTTCCGCGCACTTAATATTCGTCAAGCGCACGAAAGACCCGAAGCAATGGAAGAAGCAAGTGTAATGATGGTGGGACTTTCACCAGAAAGAATTTTGCAGGGATTAGTGCAGGTTCTTCAGCAAAAAACAGGGGAAGAAAGAAATTACAGAAACGTGGCAGATTATTCTATGCCGAATGTTTCGGAAAAAGTAGTGAGAATCATCATTTCTTATACCGATTATATTAGAAGAACGGTTTGGTCTGAAGAAATTTAACGAAATGAAAATTATTGTACTCACACAAGAAGACTCGTTTTCAGTACCTAAGAATATTGAAAAAATAGTGAAACTACGTTTTGCAGAGGTTGTCTCCGTGATTAATATCAATACAAAGTCCAGTTTGGTAAACAAAAAAAGTTTGTTCATCAAGGGTTTCGGAATATGGCAGACTGTGAAAATGGGAACTGTAGTGATGTGTCATAAATTGTCTAATTTTGCAAATAAACTATTTGGTTATCAATTAAATATACAACCGAGAAGTTTGTTGGCTGTAGCAAGGAAATATAATATTTCGTATTCCGAAATTTCTAACCCAAACGACAAAAATTTTTTGGAAAAAATACTGGAATTAGCGCCGGATATTATCATTTCATATTCTGCTCCGGTTGTGTTTAAAGAGCAGCTTCTAAATATTCCGAAAAATGGCTGTATCAATCTGCACTGCTCATATCTTCCCAATTATGCCGGTGTAATGCCGAGTTTTTGGACACTCTATCACAATGAAAAAACCACAGGTTGCTCCGTTCATTATATGGATTCAAAGATTGATAACGGCAAATTGCTGGGACAGAAAAAAGTAGAAATAACAACAAACGATTCTATGCGCGACATCATTGAAAGAACAAAAGAAGAAGGCGGAAATCTGATGTGCGAAGTTTTAACGGCAATCGAAAATAATACCATGATTCCCAAAGATAATGATGTATCAAAAGGAAGTTATTTTACATGGCCCACTGTAGAAAATTTTAAAGATTTCAGAAAAAAAGGAGGAAGATTGATATGAAGAAATATGCGGTTTTAAGTATGGACGTAGAAGATTGGTTTCATTTGGATTATTTCAATGAAGAAGAGTGCGACCAATCGCAAACCACAATAGACGGACTTGATATTTATATGGAAATATTAGAAAAATATAACATAAAAACCACATTTTTTGTAGTCGGTTCGCTGGTTGAAAAATTAGCCCCCGTTTTGAAAACAATTCAAGCCAAAGGACACGAAATCTGTTTACATTCTTACACACACAAAAGACCAATGAACCTCAGTATCGAAGAATTTGAAAAAGATACAGAGCGTGGGATTGAAGCATTTCAGGAACATCTCGGTTTCAAACCGGAAGGTTACAGAGCACCGTGTTTCAGTTTAGACAGAGAAAGATTAGATATTCTGGAAGAATTCGGATTAGCTTATGATGCAAGTAAAATTAAGTTTGATGCCCATGATTTATACGGAAGAATTGACTTGAAAGGTTTTGATGAAATCACAGCCGATATTTACAGAAAAGAAAATTTTTATGAATTTGAAGCATCTACAATAGAAATTTTCGGAAAAAACGTTCCGATTTCCGGAGGCGGATATTTGAGAATATTCCCTTGGAATCTCACAAAATTTTTGCTGAACAGATACATGAAAGAAAATAAAAACTATTTCTTTTATATTCACCCTTTTGAGTTTTCAAAAAATTATGACATTAAAATCCCCGAAAATACAGATTTCAAAACCAAGTTAAGATTCAGAACAGGCAGAAAATCTGTTGAAAATAAAATGCACAAGCTGATAAAAATCTTAAAAGAAAATCAGTATGAATTTGTTACCTTTAAAGAAATTGTGAATCAGGATTTATGAAAATACTTTTAGTAACACAATACTTTTATCCCGAAGATTTCAAGAGCAACGATATTGCTTTTGAACTGAAAAAGAGAGGGTACGAAGTAACGGTACTTACAGGTTTGCCAAATTATCCTGAAGGAAAAATCTATAAAGAATACGGATTTTTCAAAAACAGGAAACAAAATATTAACGGAGTGAAAATTCTTCGTTCTTGGTTATTGCCGAGAGGAAAAGGTGGCGGAATTCGGTTGTTTCTCAATTATTTCAGTTATGCGTTTTTTGCTTCCGTTAAAGCATTTTTTCATTCTCTGGGTAATAAATATGATGCGGTAATCGTGCACGAACCTTCACCGATTACACAGTTTTATCCGGCGTGGATTGTAAAATTAATGCACAGAACTCCTATATATTTTTGGGTTTTAGATTTATGGCCAGAAACATTAGAATATGTAGGCGGAATAAAGAATAAATTCATTTTGGGCGTTTTTGAAAAAATGGTAAAATCGTTTTACAACCGCTCAGAAAAAATCCTTATCAGTTCAAAAGGTTTTGAAAAATCTATATTAGAAAAAGGAAATTATCAGGATAAAATCATCTATTTCCCGAATTGGGCAGAAGATAGTATTTCGCAAGGAAAGAAAGATCTTCCCATTCCCGAAATGCCAAAAGGTTTTAAAATAATGTTTGCCGGAAATATAGGCGAATGTCAGGATATGGAAAGCGTGATGAATGCAGCTCTCGAACTTAAAGAGAATAGAAATATTAAATGGATTTTGGTTGGAGACGGACGCAGAATGGATTTCATTAAAAATTTCGTAACCGAAAATGAATTGCAAAACACGGTTTATATTTTAGGCAGATTTCCTGTGGAAATGATGGCAAGTTTTTTTAATGAAGCAGATTTTATGCTCGTAAGTTTGGGAGATGATGAGGTTTTTAATATCACTGTTCCTGCAAAAATTCAAGCATATATGAGTGCCGGAAAACCCATTTTAGGCATGCTGAACGGAGAAGGTGCAAAAAATATTATTGAAGCAGATTGCGGTTATGCAGTTCCTGCAAGTGATTATAAATCTTTGGCGCAGAAAGCTGTGGAATTATTTTCTTTCAGCCAAGAAGAGCTCGATAGATTAGGAAAAAACAGCCGAGAATATTATTTGGAGAATTACAGCATGGAAAAATGCATGAATCATTTAGAAGCAATTTTATCGGAAAGAAAATGAAAATAGGTATCACAGGTTCTACAGGATATGTCGGCGAACATTTATCACGGTTTTTAAAAGGCTCCGGAAATGAGATTGTTCCGATATATTTGCGGAAAAGCACAGAAATTCCGCGAGAAATAGACGCACTCATTCATCTTGCTGCAAAATCAGAAGATACAGCCGATATAAAAGCAGAAGAGTACTATGAAGCAAATGTAAACCTCACTAAAAAAGTTTTTCAGCAATTTTTAGAATCTGATAGTAAAGATTTTATATTTTTCAGCACCATAAAAGCAGTAGCAGATCTTTCTGCAAATATTTTGACCGAGGAAAGCATCTGCAATCCTACAACTCATTACGGAAAATCAAAATTAGAAGCCGAAAAATATTTGCTTGAGCAGAAAATTCCGGAAGGAAAGCGATTGTTGATTTTAAGACCAGTTGCAATTTACGGACCCGGAACTACAGATAATATCAGCAAATTGTTTAAATTCATTGAAAAAGGTTTTCCTTGGCCTTTTTCTGCTTATGAAAATAAAAAATCATTTTTGTACATCGGTAATTTGAATGATACAATCAACAATATTATCAATAATGGGAATGTTCGCAGCGGCATTTATCATATATCAGATGACGATGTCTTTTCAGTGAATCAGCTTTTGAAAACAATGGCGGATATTGAAGGGAAGAAAATCAGTTTTATGAAAATTCCGCGTTGGCTTTTCAAACTTCTGGCAAATATCGGCGACAAACTGAAATTACCATTTAATAATGAAACATTGGGGAAACTTGTTAATGACAGTTTTTCAGATAATGGTAAACTGAAAAAAGAGCTCAACATAGAAAAAATGCCATACAGTACCAAAAAAGGTCTTGAAATCACAATAAAAAGTTTCCGTGAGCAGAAATAATTTTAGGTAATTTTTACCGAAAAATGCAGAAAAGATTTATTTTTGCAAGAACTTCTAATAATCACAAATGCTTTATTTCGCCGTTTTTATCGTTCTTTTCTTATCAGAACTATTGTATTTCAGAATTGCAGACCGTTTCAATATTATCGACAAACCCAATGAAAGAAGTTCCCACACCAAAATCACTTTGAGAGGCGGCGGAATTGTGTTTTACTTCGGTGCATTGTGCTTTTTTGTCATGTCTGGTTTTCAGTATCCGTATTTCTTTTTGGGACTGACTTTAATCTCGCTTATCAGTTTTTTAGATGATGTTTTCACACTTTCGGGCAAACTGCGAATTGTGGTTCAGCTCATCAGTATGTTTTTGATGTTTTATCAGGTTCAGCTTTTGGGCGAACCGTTTTGGGTAATTCTCGTCGCACTCATTTTCTGCGTAGGAATCATCAATGCCTATAATTTTATGGACGGTATCAACGGAATTACCGTTTCATACAGCATTTCGGTGCTTATTCTGCTTGCGTTTACCAATCACCAAATCAATTTTGTAAATCCGCAGATTTTCAGTTATACCATGATTGCTTGTTTGGTTTTTGGATTTTTTAATTTCCGCAGAAAAGCCAAATCGTTTGCAGGCGATGTAGGTTCGGTTTCTATAGCGTTTATCGTTCTTTTTCTTTTGACTTTGCTCATGATGAAAACCGGAAACATCATATACATTCTTTTCCTGCTGATTTACGGTGTTGACACTGTATTGACGATTGTGAGAAGAATTAAGCGGAAAGAAAATATATTTGATGCACACAGAAGTCATCTCTATCAGTTTTTGGTGAATGAAGACCGGAAAAATCCTTTGCTGGTTTCCGCAGCTTACGGAGTAGTGCAACTTATCGCAGGATTTGCCATTATTTACATTACACGGTTTTCTGCAAACGTACAGCTTGTCTTTTCCATTGCAATCATTTTGATTTCAGGATTTACTTATCTTTACCTCAAGAATTTGCTTATTAAAAAACACAACATTCAGTAGTTTTGGCGGCTCAAAGAGAATTTACGAAATATTACGATTACAAACCGCTTATTGATTTTGTTTTGGCGGTTTTGTTTATCTTGTGTTTTCTTCCGTTGATTGTTGTGCTGTATCTTTTTTCGTCGATTGACACCCGTTCAAGCGGTATTTTTGTGCAGCCAAGAATCGGGCAGTTTGGCAAACCGTTTCTTATTTATAAATTTCGCACCATTAATCCGCGAAATCGAAGAATTTCACGTTTCGGGAAATTTTTAAGGAAATATAAAATTGATGAGATTCCGCAGTTTTTTAACATTCTAAAAGGCGAGATGAGTTTGGTGGGACCAAGACCAGATATTGCAGGTTACTACGACCAGTTGCAGGGAGGTGACAGAAACGTACTGAAACTGAAACCCGGCATTACTTCCGAAGCGAGTATAAAATACAGCCATGAAGAAAAATTATTGCTGCAGCAAGACAATCCCGCAGATTTTAATGATTCCGTTTTGTTCCCAGACAAAGTGAAAATGAATCTGGAATATCTGCAAAAAATATCCTTAAAAACCGATATACAAATTGTCATCAAAACAATAACCGCTATATTTGAAAAATAATAATCGGCATGAAAATTATCGAAACACCATTAAAAGATTGTTACATTATAGAACCCGTTATTTTCGAAGACGGAAGAGGGTATTTCTGTGAAAAATATAACGAGCAAAAATTTGAACAACTTACCGGAATGAACGGACATTTCGTGCAAGATAATCTCTCGAAATCTTCTTACGGCGTTTTGCGCGGTCTGCATTTGCAGAAAGGAAATTTTTCACAGGCAAAACTCGTTTCATGTACAGAAGGAAAAGTTTGGGACGTAGCGGTAGATTTGCGTAGAGATTCGCCTACTTTCGGGAAATGGTTTGGTGTGGAACTTTCTGCTGAAAACAAATTACAGTTTTATGTTCCCAGAGGTTTTGGTCATGGTTTTTCGGTATTGTCGGAAACTGCGGTTTTCGCTTATAAATGTGATAATTTTTATAACAAAGAATCAGAAGGCGGCGTTCTCTGGAACGACCCCGATTTGAATATCGACTGGAAACTTCCCCAAGAAGACGTTATTCTTTCCGATAAAGATAAAATTCAAGCAACATTTGCCGAAGCAAATTTTTAGAAATACTCATTGCGAAATATTGTATTGATGTATAATGAGTTGCAAGATGGAAATTGCTGACCGCCAAAATACAAAATTTGTATAATTATTCATCACCTTGCAAACTGCATCAATTGTAACCTGCACCTCAAATCTTTTATCCTTAAATTTGCAAAAAATTACTCATTACTTATTACTTATAAAAAATGCGAACAAAATCCATAGGAAAAAAGAAAATCAATATCGTAACGCTCGGTTGTTCCAAAAATGTATATGATTCCGAAGTATTGATGGGACAGCTGAAAGCCAACGGAAAAGAAGTGGTACACGAAGAAAGAGGAGATATTGTGGTCATCAATACCTGCGGATTTATTGACAATGCTAAAGAAGAATCCATCAATACCATTCTGGATTTTGTAGAAGCCAAAAATAGGGGAGAAGTAGAAAAAGTTTTCGTAACAGGATGTCTTTCCGAAAGATATAAACCTGATTTGGTGCGGGAAATTCCAGATGTTGATCAATATTTCGGGACAAGAGATTTACCGATTTTGTTGAAACATCTCGGTGCAGATTACAAACACGAATTAGTAGGTGAAAGATTAACGACCACACCAAGACATTACGCTTATCTGAAAATTTCCGAAGGTTGCGACCGACCTTGTTCTTTCTGTGCCATTCCTTTGATGAGAGGAAAAAATCTCTCAACTCCTATTGAAAATTTAGTGGTTGAAGCACAAAAATTGGCGAAAAAAGGAGTAAAAGAGCTGATTCTCATTGCGCAGGATTTAACCTATTACGGATTAGATTTGTATAAAAAACGTGCACTGGCTGATTTGCTGAATGAGCTGGTAAAGGTTGACGGAATAGAATGGATACGGCTTCATTATGCATTTCCGAGTGGTTTTCCGGAAGATGTTCTGGAAATCATTAAAAATGAACCGAAAGTCTGTAATTATATTGATATACCGTTACAGCACATTAATTCTGATATTCTGAAAGCCATGAAACGCGGAACAACTCATGAAAAAACCAATACACTTTTAGGTAAGTTCAGAGAAAAAGTCCCGAATATGGCGATTAGAACCACATTGATTGTTGGTTTTCCGGGAGAAACTGAAGAGCGTTTTCAAGAAATGAAAGATTGGGTAAAAGAACAGCGCTTCGACAGATTGGGCTGTTTTACGTATTCTCACGAAGAAAATACTACCGCTTTTGTATTAGAAGATGATGTTCCGCAAGAAATCAAAGAAAGCAGAGTAGAAGAAATCATGGAGCTGCAATTACAGATTTCCTGGGAGAAAAATCAGGAAAAAATCGGTAAAGTTTTCAGATGTATTTTCGACAGAAAAGAAGGGAATTATTTTGTGGGAAGAACAGAATTTGATTCACCCGATGTTGACAATACCGTTTTGGTTTCCGCGGAAAATACTTACATTTCCATTGGTGATTTTGCCGACGTGAAAATCACTGCTGCTGAAGAATTTGATTTGTACGGGGTGTTGACTGAATAATGTTTTTTTATAGGAACAGAATCAACAAGAAAACCTCTAATAAATTATTAGAGGTTTTTTTAATTTTTGTGGTTTCTCCAG
>CAZHFE010000015.1:0-38248 GCA_964532055.1 uncultured Kaistella sp.
TCGCAAACACGGAATGGAAAGTTCCCATCCAGATAGATTTTGCATCACTTTCACCGACTACTTTTGCGATACGCTCTTTCATTTCTTTCGCCGCTTTGTTGGTAAAAGTAAGTGCCAAAATATTGAAAGGATCAACCAAATTGGTAATGAGATGAGCAATGCGCATTGTGAGAACACGCGTTTTTCCGGAACCTGCACCTGCAAGAACCATCAAAGGTCCGTCAAGTGTGGTTACTGCTTCATATTGTGCTTCATTCAGTCCTTTCAGATAATCCATTCATTCTTAAATTTTGGGCACACAAATTTATGAAAATGAACCGAAATTATTCTTTTATAAACAGGGAATTAATTCCAAAAAATATCTTATATTTGCAGTCTAAATTTTTGAAAAAACAATGAGCACAATATTTACACTATTCATGGTACTTATCATGATTGCGAGTATCTTACTTGTTATTATCATTATGGCGCAAAACCCAAAAGGAGGCGGACTTTCCGGAACTTTCGGCGGTACTTCTTCTGCACAGTTTGGTGTACAGAGAACCAACGATTTTATGGAAAAAGCAACGTGGACTTTAGGCGGAACAATAGTGGTTTTAATTTTACTGAGCGTAATTTTAACCGGAAAACCTGTACAAACATTACAGCAAACTCCGGCGAAAAAAGAATCTCCGTCTCCGCAAACTGCACCTGCAACGAATAATCCTTCAACAACAACTGTTCCTGCAGGAAAATAAAATCAAGAAAAAATATAAACTAAAAACGACTTGAAATTTATTCAAGTCGTTTTTTTAGTTAAAAAAATACATCTTGTAATTTTTATCTCTTCAATTTTTCTATTATTTGCAGCATTTGCGGGTCATTCGGATGTATGGAATAATAATTTGTAATCGCTCCTTTTTGATCAACCACGATGAATCTCGGAACCCAGTTCAAATCAATGTAATTGTTGAAATTATTTTTCCAGCCCTCATCAAACCAATAATTTTCGTTGCCGGAAATCTCATATTTGTCTAAACCTCTTTTCCATTGTTCATACGAGCGGTCGAGAGAAAAATAGACAAAAGCAATTGCGGGATTTTGCTCTTTCAGCTCTTTTGCAGAAGGCAATGCCAAAATACAATCTCTGCACCAACTCGCCCAAAAATCAATGATGAGAATTTTACCCTCATGTTTTCGCATGATTTCTGATACCGAAATTTTTTTACCGTCCTGCGAAGTAATTTTCTGAGACAGTGCTTCTTTTGAAAACGCTGTTTTAGAAACCTTCGGAATCTTTTGTGCAAACACAACCGATGGGACAAAGAACAGCAATACACTTAATATTTTCATTTCTGCTTTCCTGTTTTTTTGAACTTTAAAGTTAGTATGAATCTCAAGAATCTATCCATCATAAAAATAATTTTAACATTACTTTAACATTATTTCATATCTTTGTCGTCCGTAATTGAAAAAGATGAGTGTTGTAGCAAGACAAGGATTTAAGTATTCACTGATTGGTTACTTCGGGTTTTTGCTCGGAACTTTCTCGGCAATATTTGTCTTTCCGCGGGATATGGAGTTCTACGGGAAACTGCGCTACATTTTGCCGACCGCAGAAATGCTTTTGCCCATTGTGGTTTTCGGGATTTCTTTTTCTAATGTCAAGTTTTTTCATCAAATCAAAACAGATGGCAAAAATCACAATTTCCTGAGTTTATCGCTTTTACAAATCATCATTAATTTTGTGATTTTCAGCGCATTGTTTTTTCTGTTCTTTCAGGTTTTTCCACAGTTCAAAGAATTACAGCTTTGGAAGATGAAAATGCTCATTCTGCCGCTGATTTTGGTGATGGCACTTTCTGCTATTTTCAATAAATACATTACCAATTTCAAGAGAATTGTTGTTCCCAATATTTTTGAAAATCTTTTCCCGAAACTGGCAAATTTAGGTGCATTTTGCCTGTTTTTCTTTTTGGGTGTCGCAGAAAAAGGTGCTTATGCTTTTTTCTTCGGAATGTACATTGTAGCATTTTTAGGATATATTTTTTATACCAACAAATTAGACAAAATAAAACCCGATTTCAGTACAGAATACATTAAAAAAGACAATCTTTGGAAAGAAGTTTTAACCTACAGTTTTTTTGGATTTTTAGGAAACATAGGCAATTACATTGCTTTCCGTGTTGATAATTTCATGATTGGGGAGTTTCTGAATTTTGAGGAAAACGGAATTTACAGCATTATTCTTTCTGTCATTTCTTTTATCATGATTCCGCAAATGGGATTGTTCAACATTTCTGCGCCTATCATCAACAAAACCATTGCTGAAGGAGATTTCGAAGAACTCGACCGTTTTCATAAGAAGACTTCGCTGAGCTTGTTTTTTCTGGGGACGGTGCTTTTTTCCTGCATTTTGGTGGGATTTCCTTATCTCACAGATTTCATCAAAAACGGCGAACAACTGAGACAGGCAGAACCTGTAGTGTGGATTTTGGGTTTCGCAATGATTTTTGATTTGGCAACCGGATTCAACGGACATATTATTTCGCTCTCCAAATATTACCGTTTCAATATTGTGGTGATGCTTTTTTTGGCAATTACCACCATTGTTCTCAATTATCTTTTCCTTACCAAAACTGAATTCGGAATTATGGGAGTTGCATTGGCAACTGCTATTTCTCTCACGCTGTTTAATCTGACAAAAATAATTTTCAATTACATCAAATTCAAGATTTCTCCTTTGAGCATTGAAATGGTTTATACCGCTATTATCTGTACTTTATCAATTGCTTTGGTCATTATTTTACCCGATTTTAAAAATAGCTTTATCAACCTTATTTACAAACCTCTTGTCGTTTTAATAATCATCTACACCGGAAATCATTTTCTGAAAATTTTCCCTCTGGAAAATTATTTAAACAGAAAATTCCTTAAAAGCATTTTTAAGTTTTAACAGAAAAATGTCAAAGAAAACCGCCACAATTATCGTTACTTATAATGGAGAAAAGTGGATTGGACAATGTCTGAAATCACTTCTTAATTCTTCGTGCGGTTCGGATATTTTTGTGATTGATAATAAAAGTTCGGATAATACTGTTTCTATTATTCGCGATTTTCCGGTATATCTGGAAATTTCTGATTCCAATTTTGGATTTGGATATGCCAATAATCTTATTCTGAAAAAAACATTAGAATTAGGTTATGATTATTTTTTTCTTGTCAATCAGGATTTATACGTGGAAAAAGAAACCCTTCAACAACTGATTGATTTTTCTGAAAAAAATTCTGAAACCGGTATCATCGCTCCGATTCAATATGACGGAAATGATAAAGAAATCGACCGTAATTTTCAGCAATATATCCGGCTTTCAAAAAACAGAGAAAACTATTACGAAACTTCTTTTGCTAATGCAGCATCTTGGCTTATTACAAAAAAGTGTTTACAAAAAGTTGGTTTTTTTAGCCCACATTTTTCACATTATGGAGAAGACCGTAATTTTTGTGAAAGAGCAATTTTTCATCAATTCAAAATTTCCATTCTTAAAAACACCAAAGTCATTCACGACCGTGAACAGAAAATGAGTACCGAAAAAGCTATTAAATTAGGGAAAATAAAGCTTTTAACTATTTTTCTGAATCCTAATTTATCACCATCTGAAAGTATTTTTCAAGGATTGGTGAATGTTTTCGGGATTTCAAAGTTCATTTTTAAAAATCATAAAACCTTGAAAGTTTTCCCAGAATTTTTGAAAGAATATTTCATGTTGTTAAAAAAACGCAATGAACTGGAACGTGAAAAAATACTTCAAAAATGATGTCATTATAAAAAACCAGACAGTGTTTTTTCAAGATTATCCAACACTTTTTCTTTGCTATATTTTTCCTGAAAATCGTAATCGAAAGAACTTTTTGTATAAAATAGTTGTTCTGAAATCTCTTCAGCTTCTTTAAAAGTAAAGAGATAAGTCGCCGAATAATCTATGGGGAAAATTGCAGATTTCCCGTATTTAATAGCATCACCTAAATTTCCGCTCATTTTTGTTTTTCCATAAAATTCTTTCCTGCTGAAAAATTTGGTTTCATTTTGAACAGGACACCACAGAATATCGGCTTTCTGCATATATTCATCAAAAATAGATTGCGGAACTTTTTCGTTGAAATAAGTGAGATTAATGTATTCTAAACTTCTTTCCAAATCTTTCAGCCAAAACAATTCCTTACTTTTCGCTTTGCCTAAAAAAACAATTTCAATCAGTTTTTTACCGGTTTTCGAGTCATCATTTCTCAATTTAATTTCTAAATCTTTCAATTTTTGAATCGAATTAAAATAATCTCTTCTTTTCTGCGAAACCGTTCCCGGAATTACGATTGTAAAAACAGATTTTGCAGGTTTCTCATATTCTTTGGTAAAAAATACAGGCAGAAATTTATAATTTTCTTTCTCCAAAGATTCATCCAAAACCAGTAGATTTTTTGCTTTCTGATAAACTTCTGATTTTCTGAACAATCCTTCTTTAAACAGCAATTTTAGCCGGTATTTGGTATCTTCTTTGAAAACAGATTTCAGCAAATCGGCATCAGAAGTTTTTACAAAATTCAGATTATGGCAGATTATAGCTGTATTATATTGCTCTGCAATTTTTTCAAAAACATTAAAAAACCGATGAATAGTACCGATAATTACCAAATCATACGAAAAATTAGAGAGTTGAGATTCTATGTATTTCGGACTTGATTTCTTAATATTTTCGGGAATTTCTTGCAAACCGAGAGATTTCAAAATTTTCTTGCTGAAAAAATAATCTACGGAAAATTCATCGGAATCTGCCATTAATTCCATAAAATTCAAAGCAATTTCCGCGTGAGTATCAAGTTCTATATAAGCGATTTTTTTCAAAAATCAATACATTTTATTTCCGTTAGAATACGTTTCCAAAACTTTTGTTTTCAAAATATCTTTTTCAGAAACCGTCATCAAATCTCGGTTCAGCACTACGAAATCCGCAGATTTTCCTGCTTCCAGACTCCCCTGTTCTTTTTCCTGAAACGCCGCTTTTGCCGCCCAAATTGTCATTCCGCGAATTGCCTGTTCTCTGGTCAAGGCATTTTCTTTCTGAAAACCGTTTTCGGGAAAATTTTCAGCATCTTTTCTTGCAACCGCCGCAAAAAATGTTTTTATCGGATTAATTTCTTCCACCGGAAAATCTGTTCCCAAAGGAAGCCATCCGTTTTCTTTCAGCAAATCTTCATAAGCATAAGAAAATTTCAGCCGTTCTTTTCCCAATCTCTTTTCCGCCCAATACATATCAGAAGTTGCATGAGTTGGCTGAACAGAAGGAATAATTGAGTATTTTCCAAACAAACCAAAGTCGTTTTTATCCACTACTTGAGCGTGTTCTATTCTCCATCTTCTGTCGTTTTTTCCACTTAAAACTTCGCCGTAGATTTTCAGAATCGTGCGGTTTGCAGAATCTCCGATTGCGTGAGTACACATTTGCAGATTACTGTTTTTCAATATTTTGGCTAAATTTCTAAAATGCTCTTCATCACTCAAAAGAAAACCTTTCCAGTCTTTTTTATCGGAATAATCGTGAAGAAGACACGCTCCTCTTGAACCAAGTGCTCCGTCTGAATACACCTTAAATCCGCCGACTGTGATATTTTTATTGGTATATCTTCCTTTTGCAATCCATTTTTCGTAATAATCGGGATTGTCTTCCAACAAAGCGAAAATTTTCATTTTCAGAATATTCTGCTTCTGCGATTTTTCTAAAAGTTTCAAAGTATGTTCATTAATTCCACAATCGTGAAGCGAGGTTAATCCGTAAGAAAAACATTCTTTCTGCAATTCCGAAATATAGCCGATTGCCATTTCATCACTGATTTTAGGAATGTAATTTTCCACCAAATGCATTGCATTATCGATTAAAATTCCGGTGAGTTTGCCGTTTTTCTGTTCTATTTCACCGCCTTTTATTTTTGTTTCTAAAGTAATTCCGGCAATATCCAATGCTTTTTGATTGGCAACTGCAGCGTGTCCGTCAATTCTTTTCAGATAAACAGGACGGTTCGGAAAAAGTTCATCGAGTTTCTGTTTATTCGGAAATTCTTTAATTTCCCAATCATTCTGATCCCAACTTCTTCCGTACAACCATTCTTTGGGAGCAGTTTTGGCATATTCTGATATTCTGGAAACAATCTCTTCCCAAGATTTTGTTCCCCACAATTCACATTTCCATTTATCCGTTGCATAACCCGAAAAATGACAATGAGCATCGATGAATCCGGGAAAAACGGTTTTTCCATACAGGTTCTGAACATTTTTTGATTGATATTTTTTCAGTAAAACTTCGGATTTTCCTATTTCCAGAATTTTTCCGTTTGAAACTACCATTGCTTCCGCAATATCAAAATTCTGATTTACTGTGTAAATTTTCGCATTATAAACGATTAAATCGGCTTTTTTCTGTGCGTTAAAATTCACGAAACATAAAGCTAAAATGAGAAATACAATGAGTTTGTTATTCATTTTGAATTTATTTTTATTTCGAAATTCGTGATATATATTCATCGACTGAAAGAAGATAGTCTTAGATTTCATAAATTTCATTTTCTGTTAAACATTTGTTTCCAGCGCAAATTTCGGATAAATTTTATTTCCTCTTTCGATAATATTCTTTTTTCTTTCTGTTGACAAAACGATTTTATTGTAATAAAAAATTCGGAAAAAGATTTATTTTTCAATGAAGATTTGGCGGAAGAAATTGCTGTCAAAGGGAAATTCAGACCAATATTATAAAAATATTCTCCGAGTTTTCTTGCTCTTTGATTCTTGTACTTATACGCAGTCGGACGAAGATGTTTTACCCAAATTTCTTTCAGTGTAATCACTTCAAAACCGTGCATTTTACAAAGCATCACATCAATATTGTCCCAACCGAGAACTGCACGAAGTCCGTTCATTGCAAGGAAACATTCTTTTCTGTAAGATTTTATCGGTCCTCGAACATGATTTTTTGAAGACAGATTTTCGAAAATCCAATTCCCGTTTTTTTCAATATAAACCAATCCTGAAACCATTCCTGCTTTTGGGTTTTTTTCATAAACTTCATTGAGTTTTTCCAGATAATTTTCAGGGAAAATAATATCTGCATCGAATTTACAAATCACATCGAAATCACCTAAATCGACATTTTCCAACGCTTTATTGAAAGTTCTTACCACTTTTGCACCCGGTTCGTGCGAAGAAGCCGGAAGATTTAAAATGAAAAATGGAAGATGATTGATATTTTTCTTTATAAATTCTTCCGCAATTTCCTGAGTTTTATCTGTAGAACCATCATTTACCACTACAATTTTGTAATCTTTGAAGATTTGGTTTTTCAAAGATTCAAGGCAAAAAAGAATATTCTTTTCTTCGTTGTGTGCAGGAATAATGATGAGGAATTTCATTTGTTTTATTTCTCAATTTCCCATCAAGAAATCACGCCCAATTCTTTTCCAACTTTTTCAAACGCTGCAATGGCTTTATCAAGATGTTCTTTGGTATGTGCTGCAGAAAGCTGCACGCGGATTCTCGCTTTTCCTTTCGGAACAACAGGATAGAAAAATCCGATAACGTAGATTCCTTCATCCATGAGTTTTTCTGCCATTTTTTGCGAAAGAGGTGCATCATACAACATCACCGGAACAATTGCCGCATCACCGTCGGGAATATCAAAACCTTTTGCTTTCATGTGAGTTCGGAAATATGCTGCATTTTCCATGACTTTATCCCGAAGTGAGGTATCTTCAGAAATCATATCGAGTACTTTCATTGCTGCACCCACAATTCCGGGAGCGAGAGAATTTGAAAAAAGATACGGTCTTGAACGTTGTCTCAACATATCAATAATTTCCTTTTTTCCTGAGGTAAATCCGCCTAAAGCTCCGCCTAAAGCTTTACCCAGAGTAGAAGTAATAATATCTACTCTTCCTATTACATCATTTGCTTCATGAGTTCCTCTTCCTGTTTTACCGATAAAACCCGTTGCGTGAGAATCATCTACCATCACCAAGCAATCATATTTTTCTGCCAAATCGCAAACTCCTTTCAAGTTGGCTACAATTCCGTCCATTGAAAAAACTCCGTCTGTAACGATGATTTTAAACCGGTGATTTTTTTCGGAAGCCGCTTTCAGCTGTGCTTCCAAATCAGCCATATCATTATTTTTGTAGCGGTATCTCGCTGCTTTGCACAAACGCACTCCGTCGATAATCGAGGCATGATTCAGCTCATCAGAAATAATGGCATCTTCTTCTGAAAACAAGGGTTCGAAAACACCGCCGTTCGCATCAAAACAAGCAGCATAAAGAATTGTATCTTCCATACCGAGAAACTGCGAAATTTTGGTTTCAAGTTCTCTATGAATATCCTGAGTTCCGCAGATGAAACGAACAGACGACATTCCGTAACCTCTGCTGTCAATCATTTCCTGCGACGCAGCCATGACTTCGGAATTGTTTGAAAGTCCGAGATAATTGTTGGCGCAGAAATTCAGCAATTTTTTTCCGTTGGCTTCTATTTCGGCAGATTGTTGTGATGTGATGATTCTTTCAGTTTTGAAAAGTCCGTCATTTTTGATGTTTTGCAATTCATTTTGCAAATTTTCCAGATAATTTTTAGAAATCATGTTTTCTGAATTTTTAGTGATGGTAAAAGTAAGAAAAAAAGCCCTTATTTTTTTGATATCCCTTTACAAACATTGCGTTGTAATTTTTAATTATTTTTGCCCAATGAAGCATCTCGTCATCATTGGTCTTGTTATTCCAGAACCTGCATCTACTGCAGCAGGAAATAGAATGATGCAGTTGATGCGGCTTTTTGAAGAATGGAATTACCGAATCACTTTTCTTACTGCTGCAAAAAATATGGATTATTCTGAAAAAATTGATTTTCAGGAAATTAAAATCAATGACAGCAGTTTTGACAAGCTGATAAAAAATCTGAATCCCAATATTGTACTTTTTGACCGATATGTCACAGAAGAACAATTTGGTTGGAGAGTTGCTGAAAATTGTCCGAATGCAGTGAGAATATTAGATACAGAAGATTTGCATTTTCTGCGTGAAGCGAGAAAAACGGCATTCAGCGAAAAAAGGGAAATTGCAGAAAATGATTATTACAACGAAATTTTTAAACGTGAAATTTCTTCTGTTTTAAGATGCGATTTGTCTTTAATCATTTCGGAATTCGAGTATGAACTACTGACGAAAAAATTTAAAATTAATCCCGAAATTCTTTTTTACATTCCGTTTTTATTTGAAGGAACAACATTTGATAGTCAATGTTTTGAAAGCAGAAAAAATTTTGTGAGCATTGGGAATTTTCTGCACGAACCAAATTGGCAAACTGTTCTGAAACTGAAAAAAATTTGGAAAAATATACGAAAACGACTTCCTGAAACAGAAATTCATATTTATGGAGCATATCCGTCTGAAAAGGTTTTTCAGCTTCATAATAAAAAAGACGGTTTTATTATTAAAGGAAGAGCAGATTCGGTAGAAAAAATTTTCAATGAATATAAAATTCTTCTCGCTCCAATTCCTTTTGGTGCAGGATTGAAAGGGAAACTTTTTGAAAGTATGATTTTCGGAATTCCGAATATTACGACTTCTATTGGTGCAGAAGCAATGCACGAAAACGGTAAATGGAACGGATTTACAGAAGATGATGATGAAAAATTCATTGAAAAATCAGTTGAATTATATCTCGACAAATCGGTTTGGGAAGAATCGCAGAAAAACGGTTTTTTGATTTCACAAAAATTGTTTGCTCAAATTTTTTTTGTAGAACCGTTGAAAAACAGAATTTTTGAAATTGAAAAAAATACTGAACATCACCGAAATTCTAATTATTTAGGGAAAATTCTGCAATATCAAACGCTCAATTCCGCAAAATATATGAGCAAATGGATTGAGGAAAAAAATAAAAACCGATTTTCTGATTCAGAAAAATTGAACCGAAAATAAATACAAAATGAAAAGTTTACCCAGATTTGGATAAACTTTTCGTCTTAATATGGAAGTAAAAAGATTTAGTTTTTAACGATTTTTTCGGTCACTTTTTTGCCATTTTGCATAGTAATTTCTACGATGTATATTCCTTTTGAAAGCATTGAAAAATCAACATATTTACCGGAAATAAGTTTTGCAGACTGCAATTGTCCTGCAATATTATACACTTTTACGGAAGTTGTTTTTTCGCTGTTTCTTATATTCAGAATATCTTTTACCGGATTCGGATAAACAGAAATTTTCGCAGATTGATTTTCAGAAACAGAAAGTGTGGAAACCACTTTTTCTACGGAACTTTCTGAATATACTTTTGATGCGTCAATTGCTTTCACACTCCAAAAAATATCAGATGGAAGTGTTTCTTTTTTCAGGTACCAATTTTTCGTGGTTACAATATATTTTGCAATATCGGCTTTTCCGGATTGTGAACCTACACTTAGTTCATATTGAAGAACTTTTTCGGGAGTTTTGTCATCAGAAGCTCCGTTCCAATTGAAAACGATTTTGTCATTTTCTACAACGGCATTCAACTCAGTTGGAGCATTGGGTTTTTGGTTGGTTTGTGTGGATAAGTTTTTGTATAGTTTGGTATATGGCATATAATCCGGATCTGCCCAGTCGAAACCATTAATAAGAACATCTAAATGATTATCATTATTAAAATCAAAAAGTTGTATACTTCCTCCGCTTCCAAAATTATATAAATTGGTATTTTCTGCTTTTACAAAATTATTTTCAGAGGGTTGGTAAATAAAAATTTTGGTTTGTCCGTCATAATTTTCATCGTTACCATTTACCACAAAATCGTAATAGCCGTCATTATTCAAATCTCCAACTTGTACATTTGAATCACTTATCGTTTCTCCCTCAATTTTGTTTTCGGTAAAATTTCCCGTGCCGTCATTAATGTAAAAAGCAAGATAACCATCATAATTTTCATCTTGACCTGTAACCACTAAATCCAAAAATCCATCATTATTAAAATCTGCATACGCCATTTTTCCGTTGCTAATAACAGGAAGTTCTTGTGATAATTCAAAATTTCCGTTGTTGTTTTTGTACACGTGAAAAATGGGGTCTAAATCTTCATTAAAACCGAATATCAATACATCTAATTCGTTATCATTATTAATGTCTATGAGTTTGAAATCACCATTTTGTGTTCCGGGAAGCCAAGTTTTGTTTTCAGTAAAACCGTTTCCATTATTTTCATATAAACCGATGTAATGGGTAAAATCTTGTATTTCTTGTTCATATCGGGTTCCGTTTAGTGCATAATCTTGTTTTCCATCGTGGTTAATGTCAAAAACCTCAAAACCTCCGTAGATTTTTCCATCTATACTTTCATAAAATTCAAATCCTGTTCCTGTATTTTTAAAACGATATTGCCGGTAATTGGTGATATTGTTATAACTTAAACCTGTGGTTACCAAATCAATAAGTCCGTCATTATCAAAATCAATAAATTTGGAATCGCTTAAATGTACCGCATTAGTATCAAATGATTGTTTTATAGTAAACTCTCCGTTGTTGTTCTGATAAAACTCGTTGAAAGTGGTATCAACATTCGTATCATCATTAGAATCTATTGCTCCGGTAAGGAAAACATCATTAAAACCGTCATTATTTACGTCTCCGATTGCAGAAGAAGAGTAAAAAAAATTCTTGAACGGAGTTTCCATAACCTCCTCAAACTGTTGTGCGTTAATTACTATTGTAGAAAGTAATCCTATTGCAAAGTAAGTTTTTTTCATGCTATTTTTATTTAGAATAATTATAAATTACTGCAAAAGTAAATCATAGTTTCCAAATAAAAAATTTAAAAAAGGTGATTATTGTCTTGTTTGTGAATTAGAAAAAAAAAGATATTTTATAGAAATATAATAGAATAAAATTATTTTTCTAAAAGCAGACTCACCCATTCTTCTCTCTGTAGTTGAGTTTTCAGCGTTAAATTGTTTTCCGTACAAACTTCTAAAATATCGTCTACATCGAAAAAACACAATCCTGAAAGAAGGAGTTTTCCACCATTATTCAAAACCGAAACATAAGTTGGAATATCGGAAACCAAAATATTTCTATTAATATTTGCCAAAATAATATCGAAATTTTCGCCTCCAAGATTTTCCGCAGTTCCCTGAGAAATTTCGAGTTCTACCCTATTTCTTTCCGCATTTTCTATAGAGTTTTCTACAGACCACTCGTCAATATCTATTGCTACGACTTTTTTTGCTCCTTTCTGTTTGGCAAAAATAGCCAGAACCGAAGTTCCGCATCCCATATCGAGAACGGTTTTATTTGTAAAATCCATTTCTAACATTTGCTGAATCATCAAATGTGTTGTAGGGTGATGTCCCGTTCCGAAAGACATTTTCGGCTGTATAATGATTTCGTGAAGTGTAGAATTAGGTTCATGAAACTCTGCCCGAATCAAAACTTTATCATCAACATTTATCGGATTGAAATTCTTTTCCCATTCTTCATTCCAGTTGATATTCGGCATTTCCTGAAAAGTGTAAGTAATTTTCACTTCGTCATTATTGAGTAATGAAACTTCTCTAAGTTCATTTTCATTAAACAAATCTTTGCTGATATATGCTAAAATTCCGTCGTATTCTTCGGTAAAACTATCAAAACCAATTTCGATGAGTTCTGCCATTAATATTTCATTCCAAGGTTGAAGCGGAGAAATTTTAAAATTGAATTCCAGATAATTTTGCATACTATAATTTTTTGCAAAAATAAGGAAATCTGTTAGTTTTTATAATAATGATTTGGAAAAGCATCTTCAGGTTTTATACGGAAAATATTAAGCAGAACCCACGATTTTAAAAAACCATAACCATAAGAAAACATCTGAATATAGGTAGAAATTACCGACATTGAAGCAATGCTGATATTTTTTGTAATGAACAAAGCATGAAAGAAAACCAAAAAAGTATATAAACCGTACATCGCCAAAACAAAACCTCTTCCGAGTGCGAAATACTCGATAAATCCGAGAATATACCCAATCAAAAACAATGACGGAAATGCAAACGAAATTTTCACATAATTCGGGTGTCTTTGGTTGAGAATGGGTCGTGCACAACCGAACTGATAAACCTGTTTTGAGAATTTCCCGAAATCTACCCTCCTTTTATGATACACACCGATATTGCTGAAAAAAGCCGTTGTAAAACCGTTTTCCCAAAGTGTCATACTCAAATCGGGGTCTTCGCCGATTCGCATTTCAGAGAAACCGCCGACTTTTTCAAACGCCGATTTTTTCACACCCATATTGAAACTTCTCGGCTGAAATTTCGTAACCGATTTTTTGTTTCCGCGAATTCCGCCTGTTGTAAAAACCGATGTCATAGAATACGAAATCGCTTTCTGCATCACGTTGAAACGCTTATGTGCTTTATCTGCACCACCAAAAGCATCACACGGAATTTCCGAAATGTTTTTTTTGATATTTTCGACATAATCTTTCTCCACAATCACATCTGAATCTACAAAAACCAGCCAGTTGTTTTTCGCCCGTCTTGCTCCGTAATTTCTCGACAAACCCGCTCCTGAATTATCTTTCCGGAAAAACTGAATATCCAGCGTTTCCTTAAAAAGTTCTACGGTTGGTCTTAAATCAATCTTAGAACCGTCATCAACAATGATGATTTCAAAATCTTTATCGGTCTGAAAAGAAAGCGACTGCAACAGTTCAAAAAGTTCGTCTTTGCGGTTAAATATGGCGATGATTATGGAAATGGTATTCAATCTAACAATGTATTAAGCAGCAATGTAACAATAAAATTTTATTTTTTCAAAGGTAAGGACTTTAATTTCATAAACACAATTTTTGTATATTCGTATTTGTATTATGAAACAACTTTTAACATTAATTTCAATAATGGTTTCAAACTTCATCTTCAGTCAAAATGATGAATGGAAAACTATTGAATATGGAACAAAAATTCAAATAATTTTAGAAGACACAAATGCTGAAAATCTAAAAATCGGTGACAGTATAAACATTATTAATTTTTCTGTCTTAAATCTAAAAAATAAAGAAATTCCAAATTCCAAACAGAGCGATGAAAAAACAACCTATGGAACAGGAATAATTAATTCTGCTGCATCTCTCATCAATCCTGAAGAAATGTTTTGAATTTAAGAAAAACAGTAAATACAAAATCTACCAGCCAAATTTTTTAGATGATGAAGTAACTGTAGAAGTTTTACTAAGTGAAAAAACAAATGAAAAAGAACTAACTGATTTAAACAAAACCATAAAGTTTTTAAGCTTTATAAAATTGACAACATATCGGAATCCAAAAGCAACAAACTTGAGAAAATATGATTATACTTTTGGAAAAGGTAAATATTCCTATTCTATGATTCTGCATTCTGCGCAAACAGGAACATTATTAATCTATCTTAATAAAAACCAAATAACAGAAAAAAACCTAAATGAATTAGAAAAAGTTTTATCCCGATTTGGTTTCATAACTGATATTTTCGGAATAGAATATTTAAAAATTGGAATAAAAGGAAACTTTATAATAATGGAAACTTAAATCACCGGATTTTCTATCCAGCAAATTTTCCTTTCTTGGTTTCTTCATACATTTCATACTGTAAGAACCTTATTTTTAGTTAATAAAAAACTTAAGTGTGTAAACATAGAAATTACCCGAAAAGTTTGCATTATTTTTGCTGCAAACTTTTTTTCTGAAAATGGCATTTCTCAATTCACAATACACCCGCTCAATGCTGAAACTCGCACTTCCCGTTATGGTAACACAGGTGGGACAGGTTTCGGTAAACCTTTTTGACAATATCATTGTCGGGAAATTGTTGGGTGCAAAAGCACTTGCTGCGGTTTCTTTGGGTAATGCCGTGTTTTTCTCGGTGTTCGTTTTTGCACTCGGATTTTCGTTTGCCATTCCTCCGTTGGTTTCAGAAGCACACTCTCAGTTTAAACATCATAGGATTAATTCGGTTTTCAGACATGGTTTTGCGATAAATGTGGGAATCGGTATTTTGTTGATGATTCTGCTGTTTGCAGGTTTACCTATACTTTATCATCTTGATCAGCCGCAAGAAATAATTCCCGATACCATCGGTTTTTTAAGCATCATGACTTTGAGTATTCTACCGTTTATGGTTTTCCAGACGCTGCGTGAAGTTTCAGAAGGATTATCATACACCATTGGTGTTACCAAAGCCACGATTATTGCAAATGTTATTAATGTGATTTTAAATTATGTCTTTATCAAAGGAATGTTTGGGATTCCTGCGATGGGAGTGAAAGGTTCTGCATTAGCAAGTTTAATCGCAAGAATTTTTATGATGGTTTTTCTCTATTATGTTTTGCTGAAAGAAGAAAAAACCAAACGCTACATCAAAGAATTTTCATTAAAAGTTTCCGGATTCTCAAAAGCCATGTTCGATAAAATGCTCAAGCTGGGTTTTCCTACCGCATTGCAAATGTTTTTTGAAGTTACCGCTTTTGCTGGTGCCGCTTTCATCTGCGGACTGATTTCGGCAAAAGATATCGCATCTCACCAAATTGCACTTTCTATGGCATCTTTTACCTTTAATCTCTGCATCGGTTTTAGCGTCGCATCTACCGTGATGATTGGCAGAAAATTAGGTGAACAAAATTTTGTGGAATTGAAGAAAGTAGGAATCAACAACATGAAAATCGTTTTTATTTTTATGTTTATCTGCGGTTTGTTCTTCATTTTCGGAAGACATATCCTGCCCGGTTTTTTCACCAAAAAAGAAGATATTGATGTGATTCAGCTAGCTGCAAAACTACTGATTATTGCTGCATTGTTTCAGCTTTCAGACGGAATACAAGTGGTTGCATTGGGTTGTTTAAGAGGAATACAAGATGTAAAAATACCGTCTATCATTACTTTTATCGCTTATTGGGTGATTGCAGTTCCGTTGGGTTATTTTCTCTGCGTTACTTTAAACATGGGTGCTTTCGGAATGTGGATTGCGCTTGGTTTAGGATTAACGGTTTCTGCAGTGCTTTTGGTCATCAGATTTCTGAAACTTTCTCAAAGGAAAATTAATTCTGCGAAATAATACTGTCCTAAGATAGATAACTCATTTTTAACCATTAAGAATTTAAGCTTATCAAGGATTTTCTGATATTTTCTTAACTTTCCTTAATTTCTTAATGATTTGAATTTGACCTAAATTAAGAATCCCCGAAATTCAAAAAATTTCAGGGATTTTCATATTAACTTTAAAAACTAAAAAATTATTCTTCCGGGTGTTTAAACTGAAACTGCTCCGGATAAAGCTGTTTCAATCTTTCCAACTCGGTTTGTTCATCTTCTGCATCGTGTTCATGTGCTTTTACGAATTTTTTTCTCGCATTGATTTTCCTTTTAGAAATCATATAAAACATTACCGGAACGATAATTAGCGTAAGGAATGTTGCAAAGGAAAGCCCGAAAATAATTGTCCAAGCTAAAGGTCCCCAAAATGCCACGTTATCTCCACCTAAAGAAAAATGCGGATTAAGCGTGGTGAGGAAAGAAGCCACATCAAAATTTAACCCTATTGCTAAAGGAATCAACCCAAGAATCGCAGTTGTAGCCGTTAAAAGAACCGGTCTCAATCTTTCTTTACCTGATTCTATGATGATTTGCTTCACTTCTTCCAGTTCCAAATCATCGTGGGTTTCTACCCCTTTTTGATGTACTTTTTCATCGAGTTTCAGCACAAAGAAATCCATCAATACGATACCGTTTTTCACCACAACTCCTGCAAGTGAGATAATTCCCATCATGGTCATCAAAATAACGAAGTTCATTCCGAAAATGGATAATCCGAGAAAAACTCCCGCAAAACTCAGGAAAATAGTAGTCATGATAATCAGCGTTTTCGAAATAGAATTGAACTGGAAAACGATAATTGAAGTTACCATTGCCATTGCCAGGAAAAGCGCAAATAGAAGGAAGTTCATGTTTTTTCCCTGCTCTTCTTGTTCACCGCCGAAAGTATAAGAAACGCCATCAGTCATTTGATAATTTTTGAGTGATTTCTGAATTTTCTGCACGATTTCATTCGCGTTATATTCTTTCAAAACCCCCGAATAAATCATGATGGTTCTGGTGTTATTTTTCCTTTTAATCTTATTAAAGGTAGTTTCTTCTTTTGACGTAGCAAAGGTTGAAATAGGAACCTGTATTGTTCCTGTAGGACTTTGCACCGTAATCGGCTGATTGAAAAGCAGATTTCTGTTTCGTCTTTGCTCCTGCTGCAAACGCACGGAAATATCATAATCCTTTTTGAAATCTTTGAAAGTAGATATATCTTGTCCGAACAAAGCTCTTCTGATAGTAATTCCGGTATATGCAGTCGAAATACCGAGATTTCCTGCCGTTTCGCGGTCTATATCTACAATCAGTTCCGGACTGTCTTTATTAATGTCTGATTTCAGATTTTCAATTCCGGGAATTCCCTGACTGTTGATATAACCAATCATTTTGTTGGCCTCAGTTAAAACTTTATCATAATCATCTCCTTTCAGCTCAATAGAAATTGGGAAACCTACAGGTGGTCCGCTTTCATTTTGCTCTACAGAATAAATAAATCCGGGAATATCGGGAATTGCTTTTCTGATGTTTTCTTGCACTTCTGCAGTGCTTATTCCTCTTCTATTAGCATATTCTACATATGTAATTACAATTTTTGATTTAAACGGAGTATCTGCTTGTGAACCGGCATCAACTTGCGGATTGATTGCTCCTTTACCAACGGTAGTTACCATAGATTCGATAAGAAAATTATTATCGTTTTTATCTTTGTATTTGTTCAGAAGCTGCAAAATTTTTCCTTCTACCTGTTTGGTTGCTTGGTTTGTTTTGCCAATATCTGTTCCTTGCGGATATTCCATATAGATATTGGTTTGTTTCGGCATGCTTTCAGGGAAAAACAATACTTTTGAGCGACCTATTCCCATCATTAATCCGTAAAGAATAAATGAGAAAAACAATATTCCGAAAACTCCAAACAATGCATTTCGCGGTTTTTTGCCTTTTAATAAATTATCAATAAATTTTTGATATTTCTGTGCAAGGCGAGGAAAAAACGTATATTGAAAATGCTCAATCCTGTCGTGGAAAAATCCTTTGTACAGCCAAATTGCAAGAATCGCTAAAGCTGACAATGTAACTACTCCTAAGAAATATTTAATTCCTGTTACCAACCTCAAAATACCGAAAATAACAATCAGAATTCCAAAAATCATGGTGTATTTTTTTGCCTGTTTGTTGGTAATATTTTTGTTTTCCAAACTCATAGAGCCACTCGTCATAGAAGCATTAATGACCAATGCCACAAACAGTGATGCCATTAAAGTAACCGAAATGGTAATTGGGAAATATTTCATGAATTCGCCCATAATTCCGGGCCAAAGCAGCATCGGAAGGAAAGCGAAAACGGTAGTCAATGTTGAGGTAATTACCGGAAAAGCAATTTCGCCGATTCCGTATTTTGATGCCAATCTTCTTGGCAAACCTTTTTCCATATTGGCGTAAACGTTATCTACCACTACAATTCCGTCATCAACCAACATTCCTAATCCCATTACCATTGCAAAAAGTACCATGGTATTGAGCGTGATTCCGGCGTTTTGCAATACCGCAAAAGCAATGAGCATAGAAAGCGGAATTGCCGTTCCTACAAAAAGGGCATTTTTCATTCCCATAGAAAAACTCAAAACTGCCATCACGAGCAAGATACCGATGAGAATGTGATTTGCCAATTCGTTTACCTGATGTTCTACCGCAGAAGATTGGTCGGAAGTAAGCGTAATATCCAAATCTTTCGGCAGATAGGTTTCTTTGGCTTTTTCTATTTTTTCTTTTGCCTGTTCTATAGCAGAAATCATGTTGGTTCCTGCTCTTTTTCTCAAGTTAATCATTACCACATCTTTCCCGGATTCCCGTGCATAAGTGGTTTTTTCTTTTTCCTGAAAATTGACCGTTGCAATATCCTGAATTCTAACTCCCGGCTTTACCATAAATGAATTGAGATCGCCCGGTTTGGAAATCTGCCCTTTAATTCTAACATTTTCACGGCTTCCTTCGGTAATGAGATTTCCTCCGGAAATGGTCATGTTTTCATTTTTAATGGCGCTAATTACCTGATCGAAACTCACTCCGGCTGCATTCATTTTATACAAATCCAATCCTACTTCTACTTCGTTGTCATCAACTCCCAAAATTGGGGCGTCTTTCACTTCCGGAATATTTTCTAAATCGTCTTTAATGCTTTCTGCATACTGCTTCAATGTAAATTTCGGGTAATTTCCTTTGATATTAATATTGAGAACCGGTATTTCTTCAGAAATATTCAAATCGAAAACGTTGGGATCTACTTTTGACCCGGAATCCATATTCGGCCATTCCTGCTCTCCTTTTGCTTCATCGGTTTTGTCTTTGATTCTTTGTTTTGCTTCAGCAACTTTTACTTTAGCATCAAATTCTACCGTAATCAAACTGTAATCCTGAAACGAATTGGAGGTAACTTTGGTAACCCCGGAAACGTTTTTGTATTTGTCTTCCAGCTTTTTGGTGATGAGTTTTTCTACGTCTTCCGCAGAGTTACCGGGATAAATAGATGAAACATAGATATTGTTTTGCACCACTTCGGGGAAACTTTCTCTGGGCATGGAAAAAAAGGAATACACTCCCAAAATTACAATGATGAAAGTAAGTACATAAACCGTAGTTCTGTTATCTACCGCCCAGCTTGAGAAAAATGATTCTTTATGATGTTTGTTTTCGCTCATAATTTTGATTTTAATTCAGATGAAGATACTCGTTTTAGAGGGCGATATTTATTTTCTGCCCGTCGCTCAGGTTTTTAGAACCATCTGTAATTAGTTGATCGCCAACTTTCAATCCGGTTGTAATTTCCACCTGATTTTCAGATTTTTCACCTTCGTTGATGAAGACTTTTTTAGCTACTGCTTCTTTGCCATTAATATTGGTTGCTAAGAAAATATAACTTTTATACGCTGCATCTTGATAGATATATTGCTTTGCAATCTGTATTGCATTGGGATTTGCATAAGATTCTATTTTCACTTGCGCCAAAAGATTCGGTTTGATGACTCCACCCTGACTTGAAATCGGAACTTCTATCTTGAAAGTTCTGTTGGAAGGATTAATGAAATTACCTACCAATCGAACTTGTGAATTAATAGTACGGTTAAGTGTAGGCAGAAAAACCTTTACTGAAGTTCCGGGTCTTATTTGCGCCAGATAATTTTCAGGTACATCTGCTTCAACACGCATTATACCAAGAGAAATGAGTTTTACGATATTGGTTCCCTGCGAAACAACCTGCCCGTTTTGGGTAACAACTTCGTCTATCACACCGCTAAAAGGTGCAACAATTGCGGTTTTAGCAAGATTTGCTTTCACTGCATCTGCTGCTTTCTGTGTAGCGGCAACTTGATTTTGTGACGCAGAAATCTGGCTCTGAATGGCTTCATAATTAGTTTTCGATTGCAAATATTGAAACTCTGAACCGATTTTCTGTTTCCACAATGCGGCTTGTTTTTCGTAGGCAATTTTGGCAAGATTAGCATTTGCTTTTACTTGCTGCAATTGTGCATTGGCTGCAGAAACCTGTATTAATGCCTGTTTGTGTTGGTCATTTAAACCTCCGTCTGAAACTCTGCCTATAAGCTGACCGCGACTAACTTGCTGTCCTTTTTTCACATACAGACTAAGCAAACCCGAAAACTGTGGTTGTACCATGACATCTTGGTCTGTAGTTACATTCCCTTGAATTTCAACATTTTGCACAAAACTGGTGAGTTCTATTTTTTGCAGAGAAACTACTCCTGTTGCATCGGGAACTACACCTAAAGAAGTCAGCTTGTTGTCAATATTCGACATGACCTGATTGATAGAATCGAGTTTGATTTTTTGTCTTTCTTTATATTGCTGAAGTCCTTTTACATCTTTATTTTTGATGAGTGCTTCTAATTTTGCGTCATTAGACGAGCTTTCTTTTTTGCAGCCGGTAATGATAGAACCGAGAATTATGATTGGTATTAATACTTTTTTCATAGTGTTAAAATTAAGTGTCCGTTTTTTTTGTTAAAGTTTTCCGAGAGCTTCATCGAGCAACATTTTTGCACGAATCAGTTCAATTGCAGCTTGATAATATTGTGATTGGGAGTTGTAAAGTTGGCTTTCTGCTTGCTGCAGGTCAAAACTTGTTCCCAATCCTTCTTTGAATTTAATTTGTTGTTTATTGTAAATGCTTGATGACAAAGCGATAAGCTCTTCTGCATTTTTGTAAGAATTATAAGCATTATTATAATCTATGGTTGCAGAATAGGCTTTATTGCTCAAATTACGTTGGGTTTCCTGAATATCAAGACGGGCCTTTTCCACATCAAGTTTCGCTTGCTGTGTTTGCCAATGTCTTTGGAGACCACTGAAAATAGGAATGTCTAACTGCACCGCAAAAACCGAAGTATTAAACCACTGCTGCGAACTGCTCAGGAATTTGAATTCGTCGCCATATCCGTTATAATTAGATGATAAAGCTGCTGCAAGTGTTGGCAATGATTTAGAACGCTGAAGTTTCAGTTTCAGTTCAGATAATTTCAATGCGTTTTGTTTCAACCGCATATCAATATGTTCATCTACTTTCGGGGCTTCATTCAAATCAATAAGTGTTTCATTTTTTCTTACCAATTCGTCAAGTGTTGAAGTAAGTGTTATATTCTGATCCAGCGGATAACCCATAAGATATTTCAACGCTACCAATGCTTTTTCGCGGCTTCGCTGCAAATTTTGCTGATTGGCGATTAAACTTTTATAGCTATACTCTTGCTGCTCTACATTCTGAAACTCAATAAGTCCTATTCTATATGTTTCTTTGGTATCATGAAGTGCTTTTTCTGCTACTTTTCTATTTTCTTCCAAAGTTTTTATGTTTTCATCAATGACCAAAACTGCTGCATAAGACATCATGATTCCTTCTTTTATGGAAATCTGAGTTTTTTCTTCCGCTAAAGCCATTGTTTCTTTATACGCTTTAGACGATTGTAAACCAACAAGATACGAACCATTAAAAAGCAACTGCGTTAAAGTTACTCCTGCAGTCATGCTCTGTTTCTGCCCAAATTTTACCGGGACATAAGTTCCGGGAGTTCCTCCCATTAATTCTGCCGGAAGCATCTGTACGGGAATGTTCAGATAGTTGTTATAACTCACTTTTCCGTCGAGTTGAGGCAAACCGATACCTATCGTTTCCTTCACTTTTTGTTCAGCAATGGTTCTGTCGATTTTCGCTTTCTGCACCGCAATATTGTTGTTTATTGCATATTCCCAAGAATCTGTGATGCTGAATGCTTGTTGTGCATAAATCGCCGATGAAAACGCCGTAATGGTGAAGAACTGAATTATTTTCTTCATTTTTTATTTATTTAATTTCTTTAATATTTCTTTTCCTTTATCTGTGGTAATGGCATTCATATACAACATGATTGCTTCGTGCTGAAACTCTTCTCTGTTAATCTTTTCGGTATCCAAAAACGGTGAACTTTCATAAGACATCACCAATTGAAAAAAGAGTTTGGAATAAATCTCGGCATTGAAATCTTTGCGATAATATCCCTGTTCTCTACCTTTATCAATATTGCGAACCAATACTTCTGAAAACTTGTCTGAAAAATTCAGCATGTGGAGATTAAAAATCGAAGGATAATATTTTATCAGTTGTTTGATAAGCATAGAATTATTAGAATGTACCGCTTTTTCTATCTGCTCATCCCGACAAAACATTCTTTCTACCGGATTTTCAATTTCAATATCAATTTGTTGCAGTTTTTCTACAATCGAATTAAGTTTGAACTCTAATACGTCTTCTAAAAGTGCTTCTTTGTTCTTGTATTTTTGATAAAGCGTTTTCTTTGAAATCCCGAATTCTTTCGCCACATCATCCATTGTCAAAGACTTTGCTCCGTTTTCCAAAAACAGTTCAGCCGCTTTTTCTATGAATTGATTATCTTTCATAATGAATGAATTTTCGGTTGCAAAGATACAAAAGGAAACTTATAAACAAAAAAAGTTTCCAAGTTTTTTGCTGACTTATATCATTAATTCTAATAGACGAATGAATTTTGGAATTACTTTAAAGATGATGAAAAGAATTTAATTCCATAAAAAAATCCGGAATAAACTCCGGATTCTGCTTTTGACTATGTTCGAAAGAATGACTAAAAAATCTCTCTTCCTGAAAAATGAAACTGTGCTTCTATCAAAGCATTTTCATCAGAATCTGAACCGTGTACTGCATTTTCGCCTACACTTCTTGCAAACATTTTTCTGATGGTTCCTTCCGCAGCTTCTGCCGGATTTGTAGCACCAATCAAAGTTCTGAAATCCTGTACCGCATTGTCTTTTTCTAACACTGCCGCAACAATCGGTCCTGAACTCATGAAATCTACCAATTCGCCATAGAAAGGTCTTTCTGCGTGAACTTCATAGAATTTTTTGGCATCTGCAACTGTAAACTGAGTAAGTTTCAACGCTTTGATTTTAAAACCAGCTTCTGCAATTTTACCCAAAATAGCACCTATGTAACCATCTGCAACTGCATCGGGTTTAATCATGGTGAATGTAATTTTACCTGACATATAAATATATTTTTTTCGAGTTGCAAAAATATGAAAAAGTTTATATATTTGCACTGGAAATTCGTTTCTCAAGAGAGCCATTTTATTATGGCATGGAAATTGCAATTTAATTTTCGATTCTCATGTTTAATTTGAGTTTTCATGGTTATTAGTTTTTACCCTGCTTCGGCAGGGTTTTTTATTTAGCCGCATTTTCTTCGTCGGCTTCTTCCATGAGTTTTAAGTAAGTAATATAGCGTGATTCTTCAATTTCAAGAGTTTTCAGGCTTTCCTGCACTGCACATTTCGGTTCGTTGATGTGCATGCAATTATGAAACCTGCAATTTCTGCCGGTACTGAAAATTTCAGGAAAATAATGCTGTATTTCTTCTTTTTCCACATCAATCATAGCAAATTCACGAACTCCGGGAGTATCAATAACACTTCCGCCGAAATCCCAAAAATGCATCTGTGCAAAAGTTGTCGTGTGTTTTCCTTTCAAATGAGCTTCAGAAATACAGGATGTTTTCAGCATCAGTTCCGGCTGCAAAGCATTGACCAGCGTAGATTTTCCGCATCCGGAATGTCCGAAAAAAACTGACACTTTATCTTTAATGATTTCTTGTAGCAGATTAAGATTGAGTTTTGAATAAGAAGAAATTTCCAGCGTTTCATAACCGATTTTGTTGTAAAGAACCGCAATATTGTCCACAATTTGTTTCTCTTCATCGGATAAAACATCCATTTTATTCATTAAAATCAACGGTTTAATGTTATATGCTTCACAGCACGCCAAAAAACGATCGAGAAAACCCAGCGAAGTTTCGGGAAATTTCAGCGTGAAAATAAAACAAGCCACATCAATATTTGAGGCAATGATATGTGCTTCTTTAGAGAGATTTACGGATTTTCTGATGAGGTAGTTTCTGCGCGGTTCAATTTTGGTAATCCATGCAACGTCGTCTTGTTCCAAAGAAAATTCCACACCATCACCAACAGCAAGCGGATTTGTCAATCTCGTTTTAATGAGTTTAAATTTCCCTCTGATTCTGGCTTCAAAAAACCTTCCGGTTTCATTTTCTAAAACCTGATACCAACTTCCGGTAGATTTTGTAATAAGTCCTTTCACGGTGAGATTTGAACCTTAAACTTTATTCTGCACTTCTATTGATTCCTCGTGAATCGTTTTAAATATTCGCTCTATAAACTCCGAAGACATTCCTGTTTCATCTGCTTTTTGAGCGGCGTATTCCGTAACGACTTTCCAGCGTTCCGGCTGAAAAATCGTGATTTTGTTTTCCTTTTTTAGCGAACCGATTTTTTGCGAAATTTTCATTCGTTGTGCTAAAATCTCAATCAGCTGAAAATCTAAATCAGACATCATGGTACGGTGAAGTTCCATTTCATCATCAAGCTGTGAAATATCAGGATTTCTGATTTGCAGATTGGCAATTAATGTTGCCAAAACTTCGGGTGCAATTTGCTGAGATGCATCGCTCCACGCTTCATCAGGATTGCAGTGTGTTTCTATCATTGCACCGTCATAACCTACATTCATGGCTTCCTGCGCAATTTCAGCCAATCCGGTTCTGTTTCCGCAAATATGTGACGGGTCAATAATCAGTGGAATATTCGGAAAGTGATTTCTAAAATCCAGCGCAATATGCCAATTCGGAACATTGCGATATTTCGTTTTCTGATAGGTCGAAAATCCGCGGTGAATGACACCGATATTTTGTATATCTTGTCCCGACAATCTTTCCAAAGCACCTATCCATAAAGCCAAATCCGGATTTACCGGATTTTTTACCAAAACAATTTTTTCCGTTCCGTGCAATGCTTCTGCAATTTCCTGCACCACAAAAGGATTTGCCGTAGAACGTGCACCAATCCACAAAACATCAACATTTGCCTTTAATGCAGCGGAAACATGTTGTGCATTAGCTACTTCGATGGCGGTTTTGAAACCATATTGTTCTTTCACCTTTTGCAGCCAGGTAAGTCCTATCTCTCCTACTCCTTCAAAACTGTTGGGTTTGGTTCTGGGTTTCCAGATTCCTGCACGAAAAATCGGGATTTCTGCACCCGATTTTTTTATTCTTTCTGCCGTTTCCAACATTTGCATTTCGCTTTCAGCACTGCACGGACCTGCAATGAGCAAAGGTTTAGGGAATGCCTTAATCCAACTACTTTCTATTTTTTTTAAATCCATTAACCGGCATTTTGTTAATTAAAATCGAACTTAAACAAATCGTCTAATTCTTTTAAAACAGGGTTTATTTCTGCAAATTTATCGAAAATCTTTTTCTTGGTAATGATTTCTTTTTTCATGGAAACATCCATTCGGTACTCTATTCTGATGTTGAAATGGCTGACTTTCCGCATAAAGTGATTGAAGAAATCTGTACGAATTTTCTCGAACTCGCTTTTTGCAGAATCTGACGGATAAAGGATTTCTACGGTGTCTTCATCAAGTTTTTTCATGCTGAATGAACTCACTGCATTGTAGATGAAAGTGTCTTTTTGCTGAAGTTCTACCAAAAATTTAGCCCATTCTTCATGCAAATCGGTATCGCTGAAATGATTGCTCGGTAAAACCGGTTTTTCAGATTCCTCTGCTTTTTCGTCTTCTTTTTCGGTTTTCTGCAAAGCTACATTAATGCTGAATTTTGACGGAGTTTTCTGTTGATAAATCGGCTCGGTTGTTTTGATGACGGTTTCCTGAATCTCTTTCGGATCTTCGCTTTTCTTTTCGGCAGGAAGTTTTCCGGGAGCAGGTTTCGGCTTTTCGGGAACAGAAATATTACCGTTAAGAAACGGAGCTAAAATCAGGAATTTTTTTTTTTAGATTCTGCACCAATCGCCGTTAATGAAGATAATTGCATCAATGCAATCTCTACCGTCAAACGCGAATTTTTAGAGTTTTTATAATTAATATCGGCTTGATTGCAGATTTCAACCGCATCAAGTAATTGCTGTGTGCTCCATTTTTTTGCCTGTTCTACATATTTGGTCTTGGTCTTTTCGCCGACTTCAATTAACGTTAAAGTATTGGGATTTTGCGCCATCATCAAATCTCTGAAATGGCTGCCTAAACCTGCGATAAAAGTATGCGGGTCAAAACCTTTTTTCACAATCTCATCAAAAGAGAAAAGGGTTTCAGAAATTTTATTGTCAAACGCCAAATCTGCAATATTCAGATATTGGTCATAATCCAAAATATTGAGAACTTCTGCTGCTTTTTCGAGTGTAATATTTTTTTGGCTGAAAGTTGACAACCGGTCGAAAATCGAAAGTGCATCACGAAGTGCACCGTCTGCTTTTTGGGCAACTAAATACAGCGCATCGTCTTCATATTGAATTTCTTCTTTGTCGGCGATTTTTTTCAGCTGGTTTTGTATGTCTTCAATGGTGATTCTCTTGAAATCATAAATCTGACAACGCGACAAAATCGTAGGAATAATTTTATGCTTTTCGGTAGTTGCCAAAATGAAAATAGCGTGAGAAGGCGGTTCTTCAAGCGTTTTCAGGAAAGCGTTGAATGCCGCCGAAGAAAGCATGTGAACCTCGTCAATAATATAGATTTTATATTTCCCGACTTGCGGAGCAAAACGAACCTGATCGGTCAGTTCACGAATGTCTTCTACGGAATTGTTTGAAGCGGCATCTAACTCGAAAATGTTGTAAGCAAAACCGTCTTCGGAAGTTGAACCGTCTCTTTCGTTGATTTTTCGGGCAAGAATTCTGGCGCATGTTGTTTTACCAACACCTCTCGGTCCGCAGAAAAGCAACGCTTGTGCAAGTTGATTTTCTTCAATGGCATGCTCCAAAGTATCGGTAATGTGCGATTGACCGACAACAGTATCAAACTCTTGCGGACGATATTTTCTTGCAGAAACCACGAAATTTTCCATTGGTCAAAAATAGGGAATTAAATGGGAAAACAAAAACATGACAGAAAAAAAATCCCGCCGTGAAGCGGGAATATTTTAATTTTTCGGCTCTTCCAGAATTTCTTTGTTTTGATATTCCTGCACTAAATCAATCGCATTGGAAACTACATCTGAAAGCGCAGTGATAAAAGTTCCTTCTTCTGCCATGCTCATTGCATGTTTCAATGCTTCTATTTCTTTTGGAATGATTTCATAACTCACATTTCTGCCCGATTCCTGTATTCCCGAAATAATCAGACCATTGATTTCTTCTTCTGTTCTTCCGCGTAAATGTTTTTCGTTTCTGATGATGATATAATCAAACATTCGTCCTGCAATTTTTCCGCATTCGTAGATATCTTCATTTCTTCTGTCTCCAACTCCTGCAATAATACCTATTTTCTTACTCGCTTCCACATTTTTTAGGTAATCTTCAATCGCTTCGTAACCTGCAGGATTGTGTGCGAAATCAATCAATACTTTAAAATTTTTGAATTTAAAAATATTCAGGCGTCCTGGTGTTAGTTGTGCACTTGGTATAAATGTGCGGAGAGAATTGGCAATATCTTCAATCTCAAAACCGTAAAGATAAGTTGCCAAACTTGCCGCTAAAACATTAGAAATCATAAATCTGGCTTTACCTTCCATCGTAATGGGAATGCTTGTCGCTTTTGCAATACGAATTTTCCAATCTCCTTTTTTGATGGTAATAAAACCCTCTTCATAAACGCAGGTGATTTTTCCTTCTTTTGCAAACTTCTTGATATGAGGATTATTTTCGTCTAAACTAAAAATTGCCACTTTGGAATCGAGTTCCGGCATTAATTTCATTGAGAATTCGTCATCTGCATTCAGCACACTCCACCCGTCTTTCTTCACGGAATCCAGCACCACTCTTTTCACTTTGGTCAAATCTTTGAGATTATGAATATCGCTCAATCCGAGATGGTCTTCTTTAATGTTTGTTAAAACTCCTATATCACAATAGCTGAAACCTAATCCTGAACGGAGAATCCCTCCTCTCGCTGTTTCCAAAACTGCAAATTCCACAGTTGGGTCTTTCAATACAAACTCCGCAGAAATAGGTCCCGTTGTATCGCCTTTTGTGAGCATGGTATTTTGTATGTAGATTCCGTCTGAAGTAGTGAAACCTACTCTGTAACCGTTATTTTTTACGATATGTGCAATTAATCTCGTCGTCGTGGTTTTTCCGTTTGTTCCGGTTACTGCGATAATCGGGATTCTCACGGGTTTTCCGGGTGGATAAAGCATATCGACAACCGGTGCTGCTACATTTCTCGGCAAACCTTCACTTGGAGCTAGATGCATTCTGAATCCCGGTGCAGCATTGACTTCTAGTATTGCACCTCCGCTTTCTTTCAACGGTTGGGTAAGATTTTCTGCCATAATATCAATTCCGCAGACATCAAGACCTATAATTTTAGAAATTCTTTCGCACATGGTAACATTTTCCGGATGAATCATATCGGTAACATCTATAGAAGTTCCTCCGGTAGAAAGATTTGCAGTGGATTTCAGATAAACGATTTCGCCTTTCTGCGGAACGGTTTCCAGCGTGTAATTTAGTTTTTCCAACAATTCGTTGGTATCTTTATCAACCAAAATTTCGGTAAGTACATTTTCATGACCGTACCCTCTTCTCGGGTCAAGATTTTCTCTGTCAATAAGCTGCTGAATATTCATTTCACCGTCTCCTACAACATTTGCGGGAACCCTTCTTGCAGCCGCTACCATTTTGTGGTTAATGACCAAAACCCGAAAATCATAACCTGTGATATATTTTTCTACGATAACTTTTCTCGAAACCGTTTGTGAATGATGTAATCCTATTTTTGCAGTTTCCCAATCGTTGACATTGATGGTTTGACCTCTTCCATGGTTTCCGTCGAGGGGTTTAAGAACAATCGGATAGCCGATTTTTCTGATGACATTTTCCAAATCTTCTTCATCTACCACCAAATCACCTGTAGGAACAGGAATTGCAGCTTCATCAAGCATTTTTTTGGTGAGTTCTTTGTTGCAGGCAATATCAACGGCAATAGAACTTGTTTTACCAGTAATGGTTGCCTGAAATCTTTGCTGATTTACCCCATAACCAAGCTGTACCAAAGAATTTCTCCCCAAACGAATCCAAGGAATGTTTCTTGCAACAGCTTCTTCCACAATACTTCCCGTTGAAGGACCGAGTCGCTCTCTTTCCCGGATTTCTTTCAGTCGCTTTATGCATTTGTTCATATCATAATCTTGTCCTTCAATCAGGCATTTTGCAATTTCTACTGATTGTTCCGCTGTATAAACACCGCAATTTTCTTCGATATAGGAGAAAACGACATTATATACACCTTTGGTTTTTGTTTCTCGGGTTCTTCCGAAACCGGTATCCATTCCTGCTAAAGTCTGTATTTCTAATGCAATGTGTTCTATGACATGTCCCATCCAAGTTCCTGTTTCAACCCTATGAAAAAAACCGCCTTCAACACCTTCTGAACAGCGGTGGGTAATCAGCGAAGGAATCATAGCTTCTATCCTTTCCCGAAAACCGTCTATTTTATTAGTCGGCAATTCTTCCATTTCTTCTAAGTCTAAACGCATTTGTATGAGTTTCTTTCTTCTGATGCTCCAAATATTCGGTCCTCTGAGAACCTGTATTTTTTCAATTTTCATATGTAGATATTTATTTTTTCTTTATGGTCATATGCAATCGCCTTCTATGTTCATTGGTGTTTGTTTGCAAAAAACAATTTGTTAATGGCGATTTCATAGTTCTGATGTTATATTTTTTATTTTGAATTTTTATTTTGAATCTCAAAGATAACGGAAATGCTTAATAATATGAAAATAAAATTTCAAAAAAAGAGATTTTTTTTCATCTGTTTGCAAATTAAGATAACAATTTGTGAATTGATAATGTTAATAAAATATTAACAAACATTTAATATTTTTTTTAAATTTGCAGGATATGATACCAGTCGGAAAATTAGTAATCATCGGTGGTGCTGTAAACAAAGGCAGCTTTTCTGAAACCGATTATGATAACAATGTAGAAAAAAACCTCAATTTTTTTGAAAGAGGCATTCTGAGAAAAATCATCAACGAATCCAGATTGAAAGAAGATTCAATCATAGAGGTCATTACCACCGCTTCTCAGATTCCCCAAATCGTAGGTCCTGAATATAAAAAAGCATTTGAGTTTCTCGGTGTAAAAAATGTAAATATTTTAGAAATAAAAAACCGCGAACAAGCAAATTCTGATGAAATTACAGCCAGAATAAATGCTTCAGATGTGGTGATGTTTACCGGTGGAGACCAACTTCGGCTCACCTCCATTTTAGGTGGAACCATCATGCATGATGCGATTCTGCGAAAATATCTCGAAGAAGATTTTATCTATGCCGGAACTTCCGCAGGTGCAGCTGCAGCTTCTGAAAATATGATTTATCAGGGTTCAAGCAGCGAAGCATTGCTAAAAGGTGAAATCAAAACCACTCAAGGTTTGGGTCTTATGGAAAATGTAATTGTTGATACCCATTTTGTACAGAGAGGAAGAATCGGCAGATTATTTCAGGCAGTAGTAAACAATCCCAGAACTTTAGGAATCGGACTTGGTGAAGATACCGGACTTTTTATCAAAGATGATGAAATGACTGCCATCGGTTCCGGATTGGTGATTTTGGTTGACGGCAGATTTATTAAAGACACCAATTTAACGAATATCAATTTGGGTGAACCGATTTCCATTGATAATCTTATTGTTCATGTCATGTCCCAAAACGACCATTTCAATTTGAAAACCAAAGAAATGACGATTGTAAATTCGCAGTATAGCGAAACGGTGGTTAGATAATGAGTAATAAAAATTTTGAACCTGAAATTTTAAACCTTGAACCCAAAATGAAACTCATCATTCACGGCGGATTTTTTTCCGAAAGCGACCAAAGCAACGAAGTAAAAACTGCCAAACAAAATTCGTTGAAAGAAATCACCCGTAAATCCTTTGAATTCATGGTAAATCATTCTGCCGAAGAAACCGTAGTTTTTGCCGTTTCTCTCTTGGAAGACGATGAACTTTTCAATGCTGGCATTGGTTCACAAATCCAAAGTGACGGTAAAATAAGAATGAGTGCTTCATTGATGAATGGTGAAACTCAGAAATTTTCGGGAGTCATCAATATTGAAAATGTAAAAAATCCCATCAAAGTTGCAGAAATTTTAATGAAAGAAAATGACCGCGTTCTTGGCGGAAATGGTGCAAAAAAATACGCTTCGGAAAACGGTTTCACTGATTTTTCTACAGAAATCCCGCAGCGAAGAAAAGAATATCTGGAAAAACTGAAGAACGGCGGAAAAGGAACAGTCGGCTGTGTTGCACTTGATAAAAACGGAAAACTCGCCGCTGCAACTTCTACCGGAGGAAAAGGTTTTGAGCTGGTTGGAAGAATTTCTGATTCTGCAACAGCTGCCGGAAATTATGCTAATCAATATTGTGCAATTAGCTGTACCGGAGTTGGCGAAGATATTGTAAGCAACGCAACTGCCGCAAAAATCGTAACCAGAGTTACCGACGGATTATCCCTAAAAAATGCTTTTAAAAAAACTTTTGAAGAACTGAAAGAAATCGATGGTTTTGCAGGAGCAATAGGAATTGATTCTCATGGAACTATTTTTCATCAGGATTCTTATCCTACCATGGTTTTTGCAAGTTTTGACGGAAAATATTTCGAGGTTTTTGAGTAAACTTATTCAAGGAAAAGCAAAGGTAAACTTTACACTTTGCCGATAAAGAACCATGCTGCATTAAGATTATTAAGTCAGGTATTTTTGACTTTGGTGTCAAATTAAATATAGCCATCAAAATTATTTTTTCATTATTAAAATCATGATTTTATTTTTTGGAATAATAAATGCATGCCATTAAAAAAATAATTTTATGAAAAAGTTAATGTTAATAACGGGAATTTTGATTACATTTTTCCTTACCAGTTGCAGAGAGATTGTAAATACTGTCTTAGATATTCTCCCTCCTTTTGATGTGCCGTTTACAACAACAATTGAATTTCCTTTTGCTTCGGTAAGTACCACTACTTACACACGAGCTCCGGAAATCCCTATGAATATAGATGTGGACGCAGAAATCAAGAAAAATAATTCGGGTTATTCAATAAATAATCTGAAATCGGTTAAACTCAATACTTTAACCTTGAATTATGCAGGTTCCCAATTGGGAAATAAACTTGACGCCATTAAAAGTGCTAAACTCTATATCAAAACACCGAATATGCCCGAAAGACTAATCGCAACAGTAGAAAATAATACTAATCCCGATACCATTACTTTTGTTTCTACCAATACAGAATTGCTGGAGTATTTCAGGACAAAAGAAAATTCTCTGATTATAGAAATTATGGCAAATTATCCGTCAGCAGACATCATTACTACGAAGATGAATACCGGATTTAAAATAAGAGTTCAACTCTAAAAAAGAAAAAAATGGTTGATTAAAATCAACCATTTTTTAATGTTAAGAAAAGAAATTTATTACAACGTTTCTTTTAACCATTCATAAAATTCCCTTTGCCAAACCAAACCGTTTTGCGGGTGAAGCACCCAGTGATTTTCGTTCGGAAAATAAAGAAATTTGGTTTTCAAACCTTTTAATTTTGCAGACTGAAATGCTTCCTGGCCTTGTTCATAAGGAACACGGTAATCAATTCCGCCCTGAATTATCATTATCGGTTTGTTCCATTTCTCAACAAAATTAATAGGATTAAATTCTGTATATGCTTTTGGAAGCGGCTTTTCAAAAGGTGAACCGATGTCCCAGTTTGCGAAAAAAAGTTCTTCGGTTGTGAGATACCACGATTTCATATCAAACAAACCATCATGAGCAATGAATGTTTTGAAACGGTTTTCGTGAATTCCAGCCAACATAAAAACGCTGTAACCACCGTAACTTGCACCAACTGCACCCATTCTTCCCCCGTCAACATAAGGTAAAGTTTTTGCGAAATCTGCTGCTGCCAAATAATCTTTCATGACTTGTCCTCCCCAATCTTTAGAAATATCTTCGTTCCATTTTGTTCCCCAACCAGGCATTCCTCGGCGGTTCGGTGCGACTACAATGTAACCGTTTGCAGCCATCAAAGAAAAATTCCAGCGGACGGAGAAAAACTGAGTGAGCGCAGATTGAGGTCCTCCTTGACAATATAATAAAGTTGGGTATTTTTTATTCGGATCAAAGTTCGGCGGATAATGGAACCAAACTCCCATTTCTTTTCCGTCGGTAGTTTTTACCATTTTCAGTTCAGATTTTCCCTGCGAAAGTTTAGAATAAGTTTCTTTATTAACTTCTGTAACCTGCTTGATTTCTCCGTTTTTCAGGTTTACAGAAAATAAATCTGCATTGTGGTTAATATCTGTTCTGGTTACAAAAAGCGTATTTCCTTGTAAAGCAAAAATATCATTCACATCAAAATCTCCTTTGGTAATCTGCTTTACTTCCTGATTTTTTGGGTTTAATGAAAACAATTGTTTCGTTCCTCTGAAAGCCGTAGAAAAATAGAGCATTTTAGAATCTGCACTCCAGAAAGGGGAATCTGCACTTTCGTCCCAGTTTTTGGTGAGATTGTTGATTTTCCGTGTATTCCAATCCATCAGTTTAATGTCGTTTTTATCAGCTTCATAACCGTCTCTTTCCATACTCATCCAGGTGAGAAATTTTCCGTCGGGACTGAATTTCGGAGCGACATCATAACCTTTATTGCTTTCGGTGAGATTTTCAGTTTTTCCTGTTGACATATCATAAGCGAAAATATCAGTATTGGTAGATTTTGCATATTCTGCACCACTCAAAGGTTTTGTAACATAAAGCAGTTTTGAAGAATCTGGACTCCAAACAAAATCTTCGCTTCCACCGAAAGGTCTTTGCGGCGAATCCCAGGTTTTTCCTTCTAATAAATCTTTGGCATTTTCTGCTTTATCAGAAACATTTACCACAAAAACATGATTATATTTTCCCTCATTAAAATAATCCCAATGACGGTGATTGAGGTCGGTATAGATTTGTGCGGTAGTTTTCGGAACATCAAAATATTTGTCTTTTCCCAACAATTTTTCCACCAAAACCTGTTTGCTGAAGGCAATTTTCTTTCCGTCCGGAGAAATTACAATATTATCTGTTTCACCAATATTGTAAAATTCTACCCAAGATTTTCCGTTGTCTTTAGAAATAAAAATCTTATCATTTTCCTGTGCATAAATTCCGTTAGAATCCCATTGAATTAAAGATTTTTTACCTAAATCAATTCCCGAAACGCTATTGTTCTTTGTATCGAGAAGAAATTTTTTGCTGTTGGTTTTTTCAGTTTTCAAATCTGTTTTTCCCACATTGTAAATCAGGGAATTTTGGTCGGGCGAAACTGCGGAAACCGAAAATTTATTCAGTGTCCAAAGTGTTTCGGGCGTCATCACGTTTTGTGCATTCATCAGAAGTGGTGCTGCAATTGCAAATAAGGTATATTTTGTGTTCATCGTAATTAATTTTGTAATAGATTATTTAATTCAGTTTTGCCGATAATTTGTTGAATAGTTTTTCGGCACTTTTTTCTTCATATAAAATTTCATAAATAGTATCAATAATCGGTGTTTTCATCTTTTTTTCTTTTGCGGTTTTGTAAACGGAATCTGCTGCGTAATAACCTTCGGCAATCATGTTCATAGACTGTATCGCGGATTTCACGGTGTAACCTTTTCCAATCAGATTTCCCAAACTCCTGTTTCTGGAAAAAAGTGAATAAGCCGTCACCAGCAAATCGCCGAGATAGGCACTTTCATTCACATCTCGCGGAGCTTCATAAATGGCTTCTAAAAAAACCTCCATTTCACGGATTGCATTAGAAACGAAAACTGAGGTAAAATTGTCGCCATAACCGATTCCGCTTGCAATTCCCGCTCCGATTGCGTAGATGTTTTTCAGAATCGCGCTGTATTCATTTCCCAGAATATCTTTGCTGGAATGTACATTGATGAAACTTGATGAAAACAGTGAGTTGAGTTTCGCAGAAACATCATCTTCCACCGTTGCAATAGTGAGGTAAGAAAGTCGCTCCATCGCAACTTCTTCTGCATGACAAGGACCTGCAATCACCGCCTGATTGCGGAAACCGATTTTGAACTCATCTCGAAGATAATGTGCTACAACATCATTCACTTTAGGAACAATCCCTTTAATTGCCGAAATAAAAATCTTGCCGGAATAATCGCAATTCAACTTATCCATCGTATCTGAAAGATAAATAGACGGTGTTGCCAAAACAATAACTTCGCACGCTGTAACCACTTCGTTGATGTCTGTTGTGAGTTTCAGCGATTTTGTGTCGAAACTTACAGAAGTGAGATAAGTAGGATTATGACCGCGAAGCTGAATCGCTCCTTTCACAAATTCATCTCTTACGCACCAATGTACCGTTGCGCAGTTTTCGACCAACATTTTTACGATTGCGGTTGCAAAACTTCCGCTGCCTACAACTCCGACAGGAATTTCCTTCTTTCCGGATTTTGTTTCCTGTAATTTTTCTTTTGCCATTCTTATGTTTAAGAATCACAAATATATTTATTAATATTTAATGAAATTTGGCTTATCGAGATGAATTTTTAAATTTTATGAAAATTTTAACGCAAAAAAACTCCCGAATCAGACTTCCCAGAAATGAAGTCTGAAAATAAATTCTAAATTTGCATGCTCAAAAATCTGCTTTTTTAATTATTGATGAAAAAATTATTCAGCGGTAAAAAAAACCGCCACGCTTTATTAGCATTGCTGTTATTAGTGATTTTTGGTCAGATGATTTTTATTGCAAAATTGTATTCGGAAATAGGTGAAAAAAATTATACCGTCAATCTTGTAAAAATCAACACCGAAAAAGATAGCATCGATTATCCTGAAATGAAAAACGATTTGGTTTTGATTGACCATTCGATAAGAGAATTGAATTCTTTTTTAACAGCAAAAAACATTACCGACGGAAAAATTGCCGCTTTGGCTAAAGACAGTTTGTCAAACGCAGTATATCTCGCTAAACAAAGCAACCGATACAGCCAATATCTTTTCGATTTGCAGAACAAATTGCAGCAAGTTCCTTTAGGAATTCCTACTGACGGTTATATTTCTTCAAACTTCGGAAAGAGAATCAACCCGATTCCGAATATTCTGCTCGCTTCTGCAAAATCGCTGAAAACCGAACCGCAATATGTGGAAGAAAAAGACAGTTTAGGAAATGCGGTGAAAAAATTGGGAGTGAAAGAAGCAAACAATCAACCTGCAGAAGCTGATCAAATACAATTTCACAAAGGATTGGATATTGCCGTTCCTTACGGTTCAGATGTTCGTTGTGCAGCAACGGGAACGGTGATTTTTGCTGGAGAAAAAGGAGGTTACGGAAATTGTATCATCATTTCGCACGGCAACGGTTTGGCTACGCTTTACGGTCATCTTTCGGAAATTCTGGTCAAAACCAACGAGCAGGTAAAAGTGAATACGGTGATTGCAAAATCCGGAAATACAGGTCGCTCAACAGGACCGCATCTTCACTACGAAGTTCATAAAAACAACACACCGGTTAATCCTAAATTATTTTTGAATTTTTAATCTCTGAAAAATGCTTATTTTTCGGGAACGAAAAAATCCTGAAAAAGTGAAAAAGTTCATTGCATTTCTGGTCCTAAATTCGACCTTACTGTTTTCCCAAAACTATCATCAATACGTAAATCCTTTTATCGGAACCGGTGGTCATGGTCATACATTTCCCGGTGCAACTGTTCCTTTCGGAATGGTGCAGCTTTCTCCCGATACGAGAATTGACGGAAGCTGGGACGGAACAAGTGGTTATCATTATTCCGACAATGTAATTTACGGATTTTCGCATACACACCTAAACGGAACAGGCGTTTCAGATTATGGAGATATAATGTTGATGCCGACTTTTGATGTTACTTCCTTAAATCCTAAAGAATATTCCTCAACATTTTCTCATCAAAAAGAAAAAGCAAGTGCAGGATATTATTCTGTTCATCTCGATAAATATGATATTGATGTGGAATTAACCGCAACTAAAAGGGTTGGTTTTCACCGATATACCTTTAACAAAGACGGAAAAGCAAACATTATTTTAGATTTGAATCACCGTGATAAACTGCTCAATTCTGAAATTAAAATTATTAACGATAAAACAATTTTGGTATACCGAAAAAGCGAATCGTGGGCAACAAACCAACAAATTTGGGCTAAAATCGAGTTCAATCAGGCGATGAATTTTCAAAAAAATGAAAATAAAGATTTAATCATTTCTAAAAAAGTCAAAAAAAATGAACAACTTTTAGCCAAAGTTTCTCTCTCGTTTACAGGATTTGACGGTGCTGAACTCAATTCTTCTGAAATAAAAGACTGGGATTTTGACGCCATAAAAAAATCTGCCGAAAAATTCTGGGATAAAGAACTTGCAAAAATTGAGGTAAAATCTGATGACAAAGACAAACTCACTGTTTTTTATACCGCCTTTTATCATTGTTTTACACAGCCGAATGTTGTGAATGATTTGAATGGAAACTATAT
>CAZHFE010000016.1:0-32703 GCA_964532055.1 uncultured Kaistella sp.
ACAGGGCTTTAAAATTTCGTGTATTGAGGAAATTGCTTTCAAAAAAGGGTTTATTGATGATAAACAGCTTTTCGAAGCAGCCGATAAATATGGAAAAAGCGGTTACGGAGAATATTTGAAAAAACTGATAAAATAATTTGAAAAAAAATATACTTTTCAAAATTACATTTGCAATGCTATTGGCTTTTACTGTCAATAGTTTTGTTTATTTTTCTTTCGGAAATATATATTCTTCTTCGATTCTGAGTTATCAGGAATTTTCGGAACAGTTCAATTCGGGGATTTATCAGTACCGAATTTTAAGCGGCTATTTTCTTATTTGGATTTATGAATTTTTATCATCACTAAATATTGATTTTCAAATATTTAAACTGAAATTTTTTAATCCCAGTTCAGAACCAGAAATGTATTTGTCTTTCTATATTCTGAATACTTTTTTTCTGGTTTTAAGTTCCGTATTAATGGTTTTACTCACCGAAACTAAAAACTTTACCGCGACCAATTCAGAGAAATTACTCATCACAGTTTTGGGAATTTTCAGTATCACATTAACGCAGTTTGTAATTCTTCCTTACGATTGCAGCAGCTATTTTTTTCTGCTTCTTTTATTTTGGATTTTCACTGAATATTTAAATAAAAATTCTACCGTAAATTTTATTGTTTTAGCGGCAATCATTTTCATTTCTACTTTAAACAGAGAATCTTCCGCACTTTCGCTTTCATTGGTAACAACTTTATTATACTCGAAATATGGGTTAAAAAAAGAAACTTTTATTCCTGTTTTGGTTTTGGGAGTCGTTTTTATTGCGGCATATTTCGGAATGCGTTTGATGAACCAAAGTTTTGCAACCAATGACGGAAATCTTTTAATAGAAAATTTCACCCAGCCGAAAAATTATCTCGGAATGTTGTTTTGGCTCGTGTTTTTCGGATTGACATTTTTGCTTTCCAAAGGAAAAGAGCAGAGAAAAAACATTTTGGTTTTCCATCTTTTTTCGATTCCGTATATTGCAATGTGTTTTTATTCGGGAATTTTATACGAAATACGACTGTATATTCCGCTGTTCCTGACTTCTTTGTTTTTAACGAAATACCAAACCGATTTTAAAACCGCAAAAAATTGAAAACAAAAAAATGATAAATAAAACAATCAATTTTATTGCTTATTTTGCTTTAGCGGTGGTTATCATCAATGCTTTTTTTATTTATCCTTCTGCTGATGATTACGTTTATTATGTAAGACAAGAAACTTACGGATTTTGGGCTTTCCAAAAATGGCACTATCTGCAATGGGGAGGAAGATACGTTCCCAATGCTCTTCTTGGGATTTTTAATTTTGAGGATAACGGAATTTATCTGTACCGTATTGTTGCGGTTTTAATTATTGCAGGATTTTACAGCTCACTTCGGTTCTTTATAAAAAATGTGGTGAAAGCTGAAAATACTGCGCTCGTTACCAATCTCATTTTTATCAGTTATTGCTTTTCTTTATACAGCATTTCTCAGGAGTTCTATTGGATGCCGGGAAGCATTACTTATACTTTGAGTTTAATGCTCTGTCTGCTTTCGTGGACATTATTAGCAAAATCTCATAACAACTCAATACTGTTTTTGAATGTGCTGATTATCATCATTTTAAACGGAACCAATGAAATTTCTATTTTATTTTACAATGCTTCTCTTGCAATGATTTTAATTTTTAAAACCATCACAGAACGCTCTCTGAACAAAAGAATATTATTTTTGTTTCTGATAAGTGTTTCGTGCATGCTGATTTCTATTATGGCACCCGGAAATACGGTGAGAACACTTTCGGAGGTGAATAAAAGCACCCATGATATTTTATTTTCTGTGTCAAGAGCAGCGTACAGAACTTTTTTCTTTTTAGCGGAAAGATTATTTATCTTCGTCATCTTGGGAATCTTCTTGTATAAAGAACTTTCAGCCGGATTTCTTCGCGTACGGATTCCTTTCATCAGAAAAACTTTACTGAAAATTTTAACCCTGATTTTTCCTATTGCAATTCTGTTTTTAGGAATTTTGCCGAGTTATTATGCAACGGGAAAAATTCCGCCTGAAAGAACCGTGAATACCATTTCCTTTTTCTTTCTCATCGCTGTTGTTTTCAGCGTTATGTTTTACCTCGACAATTTTTCCGAAAACCGAAACCGCACTTTAAAACCGAAACTGTATATTCCGGTAATTATCGTACTTTTGATCGGTTTTTATCCCAATGATTTGAGAAATAATATTTATGATTTGTTTTCGGGAAGATCGGCTCAGTTTGCAAAAGAAATGCAGATGAGATTAGAATATTTAAAAACCACCGATGAACAAAACGTGAGAGTAAAAAAAATAAAAGTGTTACCTAATACTTTATTATTCAGAGATATAAGCAACAATTCCGATAGTTTTTTCAACCGGTATTATGCTAAGTTTTACAAGAAAAAATCTGTTGCCGCTTATGAATAAGTACATCTTAGTTGTTCCTTGTTATAATGAAGAAAACAGGATAAATATACCATGTTATCTTGAAAGTTTGCAAAAACTGCCACATCTCCACGTCGTCTTCGTAAATGACGGAAGTAAAGATAATACGCTTCAAGTACTGCAATCTCTGAAAAACCAACTTCCGCAACAAATCAGCATACTCGATTTAAAAACAAACGCAGGAAAAGCAAATGCGGTTTTTGAGGGTTTTCAAACAGTGATTGCTTTGCAACCCGATTATTTGGGATATATTGATGCAGATCTTGCCGTTTCCTTAGAAGAATTTCAAACGTTGATAACCATTGCAAAACAAGAGAATAAAAATTTTGTTTTCGGGTCAAGATGGAAACGCATCGGTTCTAATATTGACAGAAAAATGTCCCGCCATTACATAGGAAGAATTTTTGCAACCATTGCAAGTTCTATTCTCGGGCTCGATGTTTATGATACACAATGCGGTGCCAAAGTTTTTGACCTTCAAACAGCGAAACACGTTTTCTCAAAACCATTTACGGTGAATTGGGTTTTTGATGTGGAAATATTTTTCCGTCTGCTGCAAATCTATCCGAGAGAGAAATTCGCAGAATATGCAACTGAATTTCCATTGAAAGAATGGCGAGATGTAGAGGGTTCTAAAGTGAAATTTTCTCACTCGATAAATATTTTGAAAGATTTTCTGGCATTAAGAAGAAAATATGGAAACCGAGCGTAAAAATTATAACAGTATTGATGTTGCAAAATTTGTGATGGCGATTTTAGTCATGACTGTGCATATTGATACGGGATTGCCGACGGATATTCATTATCTTATCTCAAACGGTGTTGCAAGAACGGCTGTTCCTTTCTTTTTCATTGCTTCCGGATTTTTCTTTTTCAACAAAATAGATAATTTACAAGTCAAAAACCTGATAAAAGTGCTGAAAAGAATCTTGATTTTATTTTTCAGCTGGACTTTCATCTACAGCATTTATATGTTTAAATTTTTTCGCCATGATGAGCAGCCATTTCTAAAATGGCTTCTTTTCTTGAATCGGCATCTGTTTCTAAATCCTTACGGACATTTATGGTTCTTGCCTGCATTGATGATTGGGATTGGTTTAGGTTGGTGTTTTTTGAAATTAAATTATTTTAAAACTGGTGTTGTTTTAGGAATATTTCTTTACTGTATAGGAGTTTTGGGGGATTCATATTATGGTTTGGCAATCAAAAACGAATATTTAAAATCTTTTTTCGAGGTCTATTTTCAGCATTTTCAAAATTTCAGGAATGGTATTTTTTTCGGTTTCATTTTTACGGTGCTTTATAATACTTTCCAAAACTGCTCAAAAAAACAACTGCTGATTTTATCTGTTTTTTCGCTCGTTTTATTGTATGCAGAATATTTCTTTGTAGAGGGAAATCAGTATGTAAGAGATCATAATATGTATTTTTCGTTATTGGTTTTTACACCTGCTTTTTTTAGCATTTTAACAAAAATTCGCCTGAAAATACCAGTCAAAACTGCACTTTTTTTGAGAGAATACAGTATAGGTATCTATTTTCTGCATCCGTTAATAAAAGATGTGAATTTTATTGATTTCGGTTCTCTTAGATTTCCTGCCATTTTACTTGAGTGTATTTTGGTAATATTTATCATCAAAAAATTTAAAATACCCGGATTGTCTTATCTTCTAAAATAGGAAACTCTTTGGTTTAAAAGAATTATACTAAATTTGCATAAATTCCTAGGCAAGTGAATGAACCGCAGCAACAATGGGCAGAAGCAATGAAAGAAGCACAAATTATTCAACTGCCCAAAATTATCGACAAAAGAGGGAATCTTTCTTTTTTTGAAAATACACATATTCCGTTTTCCATCCAAAGAACGTATTGGATTTATGATGTTCCGGGAGGCGAAGTGCGTGGAAGCCACGCTTTTAAAAACCAGCAGGAATTTATCGTAGCACTTTCCGGAAGTTTTGATGTGGTTTTGAATGACGGTACCACAGAACAAAAATTTTCGTTGAACCGTTCGTATTACGGACTATACATTCCCAAAATGTATTGGAGAAAATTAGAAAATTTTTCCACTAATTCCTTGGCTCTGATTGTTTCAGACAAACCTTATGACGAATCAGATTATATCCGTGATTTTGACGAATTTAAAATACTGAAAAATGGAAAATAAGTTAACTGTTTTTGATTGTTCGGTAATAGATTTAGGCAAAATATCTTTCGATGAGGGAAACCTTACCGTTGTGGAAAATAATTCCATATTTCCGTTTGATGTAAAACGGGTTTTTTATCTTTATGATATTGCAGGAGGAGAAAGTAGAGGAGCACACGCTCACAAAGAATGTCATCAATTTTTGATAGCCGCAAGCGGAAGTTTTGAGGTTTCTCTTGATGACGGCAAATTTAAAAGACAGGTTTTTCTGAATCGTCCGGATATTGGTTTGCACGTTCCTCCCGGAATCTGGGCTTCTGAAATAAATTTTTCTTCGGGAGCAATTTGTCTGGTACTGGCTTCTCACACTTATAATGAAGCGGATTACATCCGAAATTATGATAACTTTTTAAAATTTGTCTCTAATGGTTAAAATCCATGATACAGCCGATGTTCAAAGTTCCTTTATCGGTGATGAAACTACCATTTGGCAATTTTGCGTGGTATTAAAAGATGCCGTAATCGGTAAAAATTGCAATATCAACTGCAATGTTTTTATTGAAAATAATGTGAAAATTGGCGATAATGTTACCATAAAACCCGGTGTACAAATTTGGGACGGCGTAACCTTAGAAGATAATGTTTTCATCGGGCCTAATGTTACCTTTACCAACGATTTGATTCCACGTTCAAAACAATATCCTGAAAAATTTGAAAAAACACTTATAAAAAAAGGAGCTTCCATAGGTGCAAATTCAACGATTATAGCCGGAAACACCATAGGAGAAAATGCTTTAATCGGTGCAGGAAGTGTCATTACCAAAGATGTTCCGGCAAACACCGTTTGGTTTGGAAACCCTGCAAAACAGAGAGGAATAATAAATGAAACGGGAGCAATCTCATATATTCAAAAGAATGATTAAATTTTTAGACTTACTAAAGATAAACCTTACTCACCAAGAGGAAATAGAAAAAAAACTTCTGGAAACTTTCAGAAGCGGATGGTATCTTTTGGGAAATGAGGTGAAAATTTTTGAAGAGAACCTCTCAAAATACATCGGAGCAAAACACTCCATCGGTGTCGCAAACGGATTAGATGCTTTGCGGCTGATTTTAAGAGCATACATCGAACTTGGGATAATGCAGAAAGGCGACGAAATCATCGTGTCATCCAATACCTATATTGCGAGTATTCTCGCCATTTCCGATAACGGATTAATTCCCGTTTTGGCAGAACCGGATTTAGGAACTTATAATATTGACATCGCCAAAATCGAAGAAAAAATCACCCCGAAAACCAAAGGAATTCTCATCGTTCATTTGTACGGAAGAACTGTTTTTTCAGAAAAGTTAAAAAATCTTGCGAAAAAACACAATCTGAAAATCATCGAAGACAATGCGCAAGCTGTCGGTGCAGAGTGGAACGAAACCAAAACAGGAAATCTCGGAGATGCTGCCGGATTCAGTTTTTATCCCGGGAAAAATCTCGGTGCTTTAGGCGATGCAGGAGCCGTTACCACAAATGATGACCAACTTGCAGCAACAATTCGTGCTTTAGCAAATTACGGTTCCAATCAAAAATATGTGAATATTTATCAGGGATTAAATTCCAGATTAGATGAAATTCAGGCAGCAGTTTTGGACGTGAAACTTGCATACATCGACGAAGAAAATGAATACCGCAGAAAAATCGCAGAAAGATACATCAACGAAATAAAAAATTCTGAAATCATTCTCCCAGAAAATCCTTCAAATCCGAAAGAACATGTTTGGCATTTATTTGTTGTCAGAACCAAAAACAGAGAAAAACTACAGAATTATCTTTCCGAAAACGGAATCCAGACGTTAATTCATTACCCGATTCCACCGCACAAACAGGAAGCATACAAAGAATGGAACAACCAATCATTTCCTATCACCGAAAAAATTCACGACGAAGTATTGAGTTTGCCAATTTCACCAGTGATGATGCAAGATGAAGTTGATGCAATCATTAAAACTTTAAATAACTTCTAAATGGAACACCGCCCTTTAATCAGCATATTATGTTTATGCTATAATCAGGCAGAATTCATTATAGAATCTCTTGATAGTATAAAAGCACAAACTTATAAGCATTTTGAAATTTTAATATGTGACGATTTTTCAACAAAAGACAACAGCACAGAAGTCATTGAAAACTGGATAAATGAAAACCCGGAACTTGCAGTTACCTTTATAAAACATACTGAAAACAAAGGGATATGCAAAACGCTGAACGAGCTTTTAAAAATCGCAAAAGGGAAATACATCCAAATTTTGGCATTAGATGACATACTACTGACTGATAAACTTGAACGCCACTTAGAAATGCTGGAAAAATCTGAAGAAAAAAATGCTTTGGTCTTTTCTGATGCCCATCTTATCGATAACAAATCTAATTTATATCAAAATAAATTTATCGCACTCAATACTCTATACCTGAGTATGACCTCTCAAAACTACTATAATCTGTTGGTAAAGAGAAATTTTATTCCCGCAATGTCTGTTCTTATGAAAAAAGACATTATCATTTCCGAAGGCGGTTGGGATGAAGATCTCTCCTACGAAGATTATGACATGTGGCTGTGTTTAAGTAAAAAGTATGATTTTTTGTTTGATGAAACTATTTCCTGCTGCTATCGTCTGCATGAAAATAATGCTCATAAAAAAACCAATCTGCTGAATGATTCCTACTTCAAAATTCTATTTAAGCATAGAGAAAATAATGTAATTAAAGGCATACTTTTCAGGCATATAAGAACACTCTATTTAGAAAGAAGATTGAAGAATGAGCACCGTATCTATTATAGTTATTACCCGACTGAATCATTACCGCAAAAATGCATCAAAAACAATTGGAATCCAATAGTGTATTATTTCCTGACAGGAATAGAAAAAATACTTGGGAAATAGGGATGGAAATTTCCTGTTAATTAACCCGCATTGTGTTATCTTCTGAAACAGCAAATCCTTTGGTTTAAAAGAATTATTCTAAATTTGCAGAAATTCTTAGGCAAATGAATGAACCGCAACAACAGTGGACGGAAACTATAGAAAGCAGCCATTCTCTTTTTGATTTACAATTGGGAGAAGTTTGGCGTTATCGAGATTTGATATACATGTTTGTGAAAAGGAATTTCGTTTCGGGGTTTAAACAAACTATTCTGGGACCGATTTGGTTTTTTATCAATCCTATTTTTACAACCATTGTTTATCTCGTCGTGTTTGGGAATATCGCAGGACTTTCTACAGACGGCGCACCAAAAGTTCTTTTTTACCTTGCCGGAGTTACCATGTGGAATTATTTTTCATCATGTCTTACAGAAACATCGAGTGTTTTTACCGCAAATGCTAGTATTTTCGGTAAAGTTTATTTTCCTCGTTTGGTAATGCCCCTTACTATTGTAATTTCTAATTTGATGAAATTCGGAGTACAGTTCGGATTATTTTTGGCAGTTTGGGGATACTATTTTATAAAATCAGAAATAACTCCCAATATATGGATTCTTGCAACTCCTTTTTTAATTTTGTTGATGGCTGCATTTGCTTTGGGAGTAGGAATGATTGTTTCTTCTCTTACCACCAAATACCGCGACCTGCAAATGCTTTTAATATTCGGAGTGAGTTTGTTTATGTATGCAACTCCTGTTATTTATCCTGTTTCGGCTCTTTCGGGTGTTTTCAAAAAAATGGCTTATTACAATCCTCTTACCGGGATTTTTGAATGTTTCAAGTACGGTTGGCTCGGTGTAGGAGATTTTTCTGCAACAATGCTGGTTATCAGCAGTATTATTATTTTTGCACTTTTGACAATCGGAACAATTGTTTTCAATAAGGTGGAGAAAAATTTTATGGATACGGTTTAAGATAGAAGTTGGAAGACAGGTGCAAGTTGTAGGTTGCGAGATGGTAGATACGTATAAATTACAAATATCGAATATCAAATACCGATTGCTGAATTAATAATAAAAAAACAGAAAAAAAATGCTCGCTTTAAAAGCAGAAAATATTTCAAAACAATACCGATTAGGACAAGTGGGAACTGGTACAATTTCTCATGACCTCAATCGTTTTTGGTATAAAGTAAGAGGTAAAGAAGACCCTTATCTGAAAATTGGCGAAGCCAATGATAGAACTTCTAAAGGCGAAAGTGAATATGTTTGGTCGCTTCAAGATATTAATTTTGAAATAGAGCAAGGCGATGCCGTAGGCATTATTGGGAGAAATGGTGCCGGAAAATCCACATTACTTAAACTTCTGAGTAAAGTTACCAAACCGACAACAGGAAAAATATATACCAAAGGTAGAATTGCTTCGCTTTTGGAAGTAGGAACAGGTTTTCACCCCGAAATGACAGGTAGAGAAAATGTATATCTCAACGGAGCAATTCTTGGAATGACCAGAAAAGAAATCACTCGAAAATTTGATGAAATTGTAGATTTTTCAGGAGTTGAAAGATATATCGATACACCTGTAAAACGTTATTCTTCGGGAATGTATGTTCGTTTGGCTTTTGCAGTTGCAGCACATTTAGAATCTGAAATCCTAATCGTAGATGAAGTTTTGGCAGTCGGCGATGCCGAATTTCAAAAAAAATGTTTGGGGAAAATGGACGATGTAAGTAAAGGTGAAGGTAGAACGGTACTTTTTGTAAGTCATAATATGGCATCAGTAAGAGAACTTTGCAACAAAGGAGTTTATCTGGACCAGGGCAAAATTGCACATACAGGAAATATCAATGACTGTATAAATTTATACAACGGGAATTTAGAATTTAATAAAGCTTGGGACGGCATAATAGAAAATGAAAATTTGAGTATTTTGCATACAGAGGTTTTCAATGAAACCAAGTCACAAATTCTGAACTCCGACAACATACACATCAATATAGAACTTGAAATTAAGCAGCATATACCAAGTCTTGTAGTTGGGTTTTATATTAAATCTAATTTTGACGACAATATCATAAGGTGTTTTTACAATGATTACAACGATCTAAACACCATACCTATCGGAAAACATACCATAAAATTTAAAATTCCGTCCTATTTTTTAGCAGAAGGAGTTTACAGAGTTATATTTGATATTGCAATCCCTCAAAGAGAAGAATTTTCTAAAACAAAGTGTGATTTAATGTTTGATGTGGAAGCACCAAGCAGATTAGGAAATGCATATCTAAACGCTAAATTTCAAACATTTGGTTCTATTGTAAGAAGCAATTTGTTTGTAGGAATAGACACCCATCAATAATTAGAATTTCTTTGTATTGCTCATAATTAAAGACATTCATTAAATTTCATAACACTACAAAAACATCAAAAAAAATAAAAATGATTGAGAAAATAACCACCGATTTCGAGAATTCCAACATGAAATCCGATAAAACTCATCATCACGGTTATCAGAGATTTTACCCGTATTTTTTGGAACCTCTAAGAGGAATCCCCAATCTGAAAATGCTGGAATTGGGTTATGACGATGGATATTCTATCGCTATTTGGCAAAATTATTTCAGCAATCCGCAGATTGATTCCATTGACATCATCGAAAATCCGCAAGATGAACGGCTTGCTAATTTTTTCAACATCAATCAGGATAAAAATGATGAGTTAGAAAACTTTGCCAAAAACTGCACCAAAAAATACAACTTTATTATAGATGATGCTTCACATATCCCAAAACATCAATGGAATACTTTTATCCGTTTTTTTGATTTGCTAGAAGAAGGTGGAATTTACATCATAGAAGATACCGAAACCAATTTCTGGGGCAGATCGTGGCAATACGGTTATGGTTTTGATTCGCGTATTTTCTCTATTTACCAAAAAATCGACATCATCAATGAGTTTATCAATTCAGAATTTATCGAAGAAGATTTACAGAAAAAATTCAGTCTTTCTGACATCGAAACGCAATGTTTTAAACAGATAGAAATGATGAGTTTGGGGCAAAATTGTGTAATCTTCGTCAAAAAATCAAAAAGGTTTTCAAAATATTACCGGGAATTCAGAGATTACAAACAAAAAAACTCGGTACATTTGGTTGATATTTCAGTGAAACCGCTGCATATAAGAATCATCAACAAACTCAAAAAAATATTCGGAAAACAGAAATGAAAACCTCTGTCGCACTTTGCACCTACAACGGCGAAAAATTTTTAAAAGAACAACTCGAAAGTATTTTTTCGCAAACCGTTTCACCCGATGAAATTGTAATCTGCGACGATGGCTCTTCTGACAATACCCTTCAGATTCTGGAAAAATACGCCGAAACGCACCCTTCGCTCTTCAAAATATTCCGGAACAAAAAAAATCTGGGATACACCCGAAATTTTGAAAAAGCCATTTCGCTTTGTAGCGGCGATTTGATTTTTCTCTGTGACCAAGACGATATTTGGCTCCCCAATAAAACAGAGCAGATGACGAAACTCGCAGAAAGCAACCCCGAAAAAACAGTATTTTGCCACAACATTGCTATTTTGACCGATGATGGCAAAATCACAAAACGCTCTTTTTGGGAATCCGATGGATTTGACCCGAACTTTGAGAATAACGAAATTCTAAAGTATCTTCTTTTCAAGAGAAATATTTTTCCCGGAATGTCAATGTGCATTACCAAAAAAGCCAAAGAAAAATATCTCCCGCTCAAAAATATAGACCCAATCATCATCCACGATTATGAACTTGTTCTGAAATCCTGCCGAAACAACAATTTTTATATTCATTCAGAAATATTAACCAATTACCGGAAACATTCCCAACAAAACATCGGCTTTGATTTAGAAAGCCAAGTCAATACTCCGCAAAATATCATAGGTATTTATTTTAAAATTAAAAGAATTAAATTTGTTGAAAAAGCAGTTGAACAATTGCGTTTAGACCAAAGTTTAATTTCTGAATATCGGGATTTTTGCAGAAAAGAATACAATGATTTTATTGAAACACTCCCCTTTCCGAAAAATTGGATTACCCACCTGAAAATGAAACATTATTATAAAGTTTTAAATGAATTACGCTAAAGTTTATATCATCATCGTAACATACAACGCCATGAAATGGGCTGAAAAATGCTTTTCGAGTTTACGAAAATCATCAATTCCTATTCAGTGTATTGTTGTTGATAACGGTTCAGTTGATGGAACTCAGGATTATATACGAAAGAATTTTCCGGAAGTAGAACTCATTCAAAATGAGAAAAATCTCGGTTTCGGAAAAGCCAACAATATTGGTATTGAAAAAGCGTATCAAAACGGAGCAGATTTTTTTTATTTGATGAATCAGGATGCGTGGATTTTTGAAGATTCAATTGCAAAACTTTTAAATGTTTATGAAAATTATGCAAATAAAGACGAAATTGGGATTTTGAGCCCGATACATTTAGACGGAACCGAAAAAAAATTAGACATTTTTCTCGATAAATACATTGCTTCAAACTTTGAAAAAACAAGAATGATTTCCGATTTTTATCTGCAAAATATAAAACCGTATTATGAAATTAATTTTGTAAACGCCGCACATTGGTTTATCCCGAAAAGTACGATAGAAACTGTGGGCGGCTTCAATCCGTATTTTTTTCATTACGGCGAAGACAACGAATATGTAAACAGGGTTCATTTTCATCAAAAGAAAATTCTGCTTTGTGCAGAAAGCAAAGTTGTTCACGATGGAAAACAAATTTTAAGAAAAGTAGATTACAGCATTTTTGAAGACCTTTCCATAGAAACAAGAATGATGAATCCTGCAACTCCCAATAGCACAAACAGCGAAGTAATAGCACACGGTAAATCAACGTTTATGGCAATGCTGCTTCTTCGGTTTATAAAATACAGAAAGCTGAGCAAGAAACTGAAAAAACTCACTTCAGATTACAAAACCATAAAAAAAATAAAACAGCAGGTTGCACAAAAAGCACCTTCTTTTCTGTCTATTTAATGAAGAAACCATGAACGATAAAAACCTTTTGGCTGTTATAATTCCGTACTATAAACATTCGTTTTTTGCCGAAACGCTGAAAAGCATTGAAAGCCAAACTGACAAAAGATTTACCGTCTATATCGGGAATGATAAAAGTCCCGATGATCCTTCTCTTCTCATTAAACAGGAACTAAAAACGGTACAATACAAATATTTGAGTTACAAAGAAAATCTTGGCAGTACAGATCTCACCAAACAATGGATGCGGATAATAAACGAAATACAAGATGAACAGTGGTTTATGATTTTAGGAGATGATGATTTGCTTGGGAACAATGTGGTAGAAGAATTTTACCAAAAGGTTGAATCTTGCAATAAAGAACAAATTACATTAATGAAATTCTCACGCTGCGGAATCAATCAAAACGGCGAAATAATAAGAGAATATACAAAACTCCCCAATCGGTTTTCCTCAGTATTATTCACGGAAAAAAAATTCATCAACCAAGCCAAAAACAGCTTGTCAGAAAATATTTTTAAAAAATCTGAATTTGAAAAACACGGCTTCAAAAGTTTTCCTTTAGCTTGGCACAGTGATGATGTTGCCATTTTAGAATGTTCGGCATACAAAGATTTTTGTTTTATCGATGAGGCAAAAATATCCATCAGAATATCCGAGTTAAGCATTTCCGGAGCCGAAGACAATCTCAGAGAGAAACAATATGCAACTTATTTATTTTGTGAATACCTCATCAAAAATCACAGCCACCGTTTCAGCAGAGCTTTTGTTCACACCATTTTGAAACGCTATCGCGAAGTGATTTACAGAAACCGGTTTCCATTAAGAATAAATCTTTTTTCCGAATATATCAGGAAAATGGACATTATCAATGCAGTAAAATCTTTCAAAATGAAACATGAATTGATAAAAAGAATAAACAATCTGTAACCAACCGAACTCATTTATCTATTTTTGCAGAAATCAATAATCGCTTGAATCTTAATCTATGTGCGGAATCGCAGGAATCATATCATCAAACGCAAGAAATTATTCAGGAGAAATCCGGAAAATGACCGATGCTATTGCTCATCGCGGTCCGGATTCTGCTCATCACGAGTTTTATGAAAACGCCGCTCTTGGTCATCGCAGATTATCAATTATCGACCTTTCCGAAACCGGAAAACAGCCGATGTTTTCTAACACCAAAAATGAATGTATCGTTCTGAACGGCGAAATATACGGTTATCTGAATATTAAAAAAAGTTATCAAGATTATCCGTTTCGCGGTACTTCCGATACTGAACTTATTTTGGCAATGTATCAAAGAAAAGGACAAAATCTCATCCACGAACTTCCCGGAATGTTTGCTTTCGCCATTTGGGACGAAGAAAAGCAAGAACTTTTCTGTGCAAGAGACAGATTTGGCGAAAAACCGTTTTATTACGCTTTCGGAAAAAACGGCGAATTTATTTTCGCTTCAGAGATTAAAGCCATTTTAGCATCTGAACTTATAAAACCGAAAATCAACAATGAAGCACTTTATCATTTCCTGCAATACGGTTATGTAAGTTCGCAGCAAAGTATTTACGAAAACATTTTCACACTTCCTCCTGCTCATCAATTGGTTTTTTCTAATGGTGAAATTTCGGTAAAAAGATATTACAGTATTCCAAAAAACGATTTGAAAATTTCGATTTCCGAAGCGAAAGAAGAATTTACCCATCTGCTAAAAAACGCCGTAGAAAAACAACTTGTTGCCGATGTAGAAGTTGGGAGTTTTTTAAGCGGAGGTTTAGATTCTTCTACGATTGTTGCAATGGTAAATGAATTTACCACCAAACAAACCACTATAAGTTTCGGCTATTCCGGTGAACACAGCGAACTGAAATTTGCCGAAGAAATCGCCCGAAAATACAAAACCAACCACATCGAAATCCACGAAAACAGAGGAGATATTGCTGCTGAACTTCAGAAAATATCTCCTTATTTTGATGAACCTTTTGCTGATATGAGTTACACGCCGCAGTTTAAAATCTGCGAAGCTGCAGCAAGACATCTGAAAGTGGTTTTGGCAGGAGATGTCGGCGATGAACTTTTCGGCGGTTATCATTTTTATACGTTGGAAAACCAACTCAGAAACCATTTCAGCTACAATAATATTTTAGTAAAATTTGGGTTGAAACAATTCGGAAGATTTAGGGAAACTTCTTATCTCACACGAGAAAATATTGCCCATGAAAATATTCTCGATTTTCACCAAAATAAAGTACGGAATTATTTTTCACCTAAAGAAACCCTATCTCTCGGAATTTCAGAAAACTATCATCAAGAATATAGTTTTTCACCAAATCCCAATTCGTTGAACGATATTATGAGAATTGATTTGGAAAAATACGTTCCGGGAAATATGCTTGTAAAATCAGACCGAATGGCAATGGCAAATTCACTGGAAGTAAGAACACCTTTTCTTGATAAAGACTTTGCCGAGTTCTGCATTCAACTTCCGGAAAATCTGAAGCTGAATAATGAAAATGATAAAATAATCCTGCGGGAATCAATGCAGGATTATTGGACGGAAACTATCAAAAACCGCCACAAACAAGGTTTCGGTTCTTCGGTTTCAAAATGGTTTGAAGAAGATGGTTTAATGAAACTTTCTGATGATTTACTGAAAAACACACACGGAAAAGTTTTTAATTATATTGATTTTAGTACGGCTCAAAATTTCTTACACAAAGATAAAAAACACTGGAATCTTTTGCAGCTTGCTTTGTGGGCAGAAAACCATTCCCCAAAATAAACACAATGATGAAAAAGAAAATTTCAGAAATATTCTATTATTGGCAATGGTGCTTCCAAACACGGAAACTCAGAAAAGATATCCCGAAATACAAAGTGTTAAGCATTCAGGATACAATAAGTCGCATCATCAAAAACAAAATCTCAGTCAGCAGATTCGGTGACGGAGAGTTCCGGTTGCTTTTTCCTGGACATTATTTAGAGTTCCAGAAAAACAGCCCCGAAATACGCGAAAAACTTGCTGCCGTTTTAAAATCCGAATCTGAAAATCTGATGGTTTGTCTTCCCGAAATGTTCGGCAATTACGGCAACTTCAGCATCTCGACAAGTTATTGGTGGAAAAAATTCAGCAACAATTACGGCACAAAACTAACAGCTTTCATTAATCCCGATAAAATATATGGCAATTCGTTTATTTCGCGGTTTTACATGGGATATAAAAACAAAAGCCCAATTCATATCCAAAAAATTGTTTCTCACCTGAAAGAAGTTTGGCAAGATCAAGAAATTTTAATCGTTGAAGGCAGATATTCCCGTTTAGGAATCGGCAACGATTTATTTGACACTGCGAAAAAGATAGAACGAATCCTGTGTCCCGAAAAAAATGCGTTTGAAGCTTATGCCGAAATTTTAGAAACCACGAAAAAATACGGCAGCGGAAAACTCATCATGATTGCATTGGGACCAACTGCCACAATTCTTGCACACGATTTGGCAAATGACGGTTTTTGGGCTTTAGATATAGGACATATTGATGTGGAATATATGTGGTTCAAAACCGGAGCAACGAGTAAAGAAGCGCTCCCCGGAAAATTTGTGAATGAAGCTACGGAACAAAACGAAATGGCGGTTTCTGAACAAGACCACCTTATTTATGCCAACAGTATTATCGCAGAAATAACCGATTCTAACACAGAATTATAGAAATTTTATTTACTTTAAACCTTAAACTTTGAATTTAAACATCTCTATAATCATACCTGTTTACAACGCTGAACGTTTTTTGGAAAAAGCGGTTGAATCTGCTTTACAATTTGACGAAGTAAAAGAAATACTTTTGATTGAAGACGCTTCGCCGGATAATTCTTTGAAAATCTGTGAAAAATTAGCAAATGAAAATCCTAAAATCAAACTTCTACAACATCACGATAAAGCAAATCACGGAGCGGGAGCAACAAGAAATCTTGGGTTAGAAAAAGCTTCGCAAGAATTTATCGCTTTCTTAGATGCTGATGACGAGTTTCTTCCGAATCGTTTTGATGCAGAAAGAGAATTATTTGAAAATCCTAAGATTGAAGGCGTTTTCGGAGCTATCGGAACAAATTTTTTAACGGAAAAAGGAAAACAGGAATTTCAGGAAAAATTTAAAAATGTACAGCTGACTACCGTCAATTTTTCTGCGGAAGGAAAAGAAGTTTTCGAAGGATTGATGAGAATTTCCAAAAGAGATTTCGGGGTTTTCTTTTCACTAATCGCATTGACTGTACGCAAATCTTCCATCGACAAAAACCGTCTTCGCTTCAACGAAAAGTTGAGAGTTCACCAAGACACCGATTTTATTGTGAAACTTTCTTATCACTGTCATCTGAAAACAGGAATTATTGACAAAGCAGTTTCTTTAAGAGGAGTTCACGATGATAATCGTATTACGAAAATAAAACCCAATTCCGGAAAACTTTACCAAAATATGGCGTTGCTTTATGAATCCCGATACGAATGGATTCGCAATATCGCCGAAATTGATGATACGGTAAAAAAGGAAATCGAACTGCGGAAAATAACATTCAGCATAGCCAAAGAAAAACGGCTGAAAAAAATATATTCGTATTTTTGGCAGGTTCTGAAAAATCCGCAGCTTCTGAAAACAAGATACCGTTTCCATATTCTGAAAAGATAATGTTTAAAAAACTCAAACAGCTCAAAGCACTTATTCTTGATATTCTTCTGTTTGTGAAGATGAAGAAATTTTCTGCGCAAAAATCCGGGAACAAGGTTTTGTATGTTTCGTTTCGCAATCCTAATCTTTATCACCGCTATTTTTATAATATGCTGAAATCTTTCAGAATTGCAGGATACGAAATTGTTTATCCGATGGATTTTTCAAAATTCAGAAATCTGAGAAACGGCGATATTTATTTGGCTTTGATGTTTCAGGAAAAAGGATTTCTAAATATTAAAAACATTCCTAAACAGAAGCATTTTTTGGAAATTACCGATGAAATGTTCAGTGCAGATTATTACAAAACCTATTTTAAGGACGGAAATATGGAAACAGATTCGTTTCATATCCCAATGAGTTTTCATCCTTATATGTACCATTTCGGGTATTGGGACGAGGAATTGAATGAAGATTCTGAACTGCGAATCAACTCATTATTTTCTTTCGGAAACTTCGACCGAAATGCTTATAAAACAGTGAATAAAGTTCCTTTTAAAGTTATCAATCGTGCTGATTTAATTGAATTTTCAGCTAAAAACGACACCTTTATTTCCGTAAAATCGAAACAGGAACTGGAGCAGATTATTGCCGAAAAAACCAACAATCATCTTATTTTCTGCGAAAAGTACAACTACAATATTCCGCTGGAAGAAGTAAGAAATTATCTGTCGAAATTCAGGTATTTCCTTTGTTGTCCCGGTGTTTTTGCACCTTTGAGTCATAATCTGGTTGAAGCGATGTCTTCGGGAACGATTCCTGTTATTCAGAAATCCTACGCAGATTTTATTTACCCTGCTTTGGAACATCAAAAAAATGCCATTATTTTTGAAGATGAAAACGATTTGAATAATTGGCTTCAGAAAGCGTTGTTTGAAATCTCCGACGCTGAATATCTTCTGATGAAAGAAAACGTAAAATACTATTACGAAAAATATCTTCACCCTGCATCTGCTACGGAAAATATAAGAACAATGCTCAATAAAAAAACGCTCTACCTCAATGCAAGTGAGAGAAGTGTAAATCTGATTAAAAATTAAAAACTATGGGAATTTTAAAAAAAGGGATTGATATTATCTTTAAAGAAGGCATCATCAATTATATCAACAGAAAACAAAACAAAACGTTTCTGGACAGCAAAACAACATTCACAATTAATTACAGAAACAGAAAAACAAAAATAGCGCTCAACCGAAAATTCGGACATGTTGATTTAATGATTTTCAAACACGGAATATATGAGAAAGATATTGTTGACAGTATTTTCGATGAGCTGAATCCCGAAATGAATTTCATAGATATCGGTTCCAATATCGGACAGCACAGTTTGCTTCTCGCTCCATACTGCAAAAACGTTTATGCTTTTGAGCCGATTTCAATGGTGTATGAACAATTTAAACGCAGTATAGAACTCAATCAGTATAAAAATATTCATACCTACAATGTTGCAATAAGTAATAAACAGGAAGAAAAAACATTTAATTTCGTACAAAATCACGCCGGAACAAGTTCATTTGTAGAAAGAGAAAATCCCACATCTACGACGATTAAAGTAAAAACAGATACTTTAGAAAATATTTTGACCGATGTAAAAATGGATGTCGTAAAAATAGATGTAGAAGGTTATGAAGCAGTAGTAATCTTAGGAAACCGAGAAAAATTTCTGAAAGACAAACCTGTTATTTTTATGGAATACAATCCGGATTGGATGATAAAAGAAGGAAATTACCACCCAAAAGAACTCATTGATTTTTTCAGCAACAATCAATATCAAATCTTCAGCAGAAACCAAAACCGGATTTTGACTGCTCAGGAAATTGATTTCGAAATACAGGATAATTGGGTTGTAAAACACACAAAATAATACCGTGAAAATCTCCGTCATCATTCCCGTTTACAATGCCGAAAAATACATTTCACAAGCAGTGGAATCTGCATTGCAATTTGATGAAGTGTGTGAAGTGATTTTGGTGGAAGACAAATCTCCCGACAATGCTTTGGAAATCTGCAAAAACTTAGCAGAAAAATATGACCGTGTAAAACTTTACCAACACGCAGACAAAGGAAATCACGGAGCAGGAGCAAGCAGAAATCTGGGTATGGAAAAAGCAATAGGTGATTTTGTTGCGTTTCTTGATGCTGATGATTATTATCTTCCGAACCGTTTTGATGCGGAAAAAGAACTGTTCAAAAATCCCGAAGTTGATGGTGTTTACGGAGCAATCGGCGTTCATTATTATTCCGAAAAAGCAAAAGAACAATATTTTCCGCTTTTCGCAAACCGATTGACGACAGTTTACAAAAATCATAAATCAGAAGAAGTTTTTCGGGGACAGCTCGGAATGCTCGGAAGTTTCGGTTTGTTCAGCATTGATGCTTTAACGGTGAAAAAATCTGCACTCGACAAGATAACTCCGAAAATGAAAACTCATCTGAAACTGCATCAAGATACAGAATTTTTATTCAGACTATCTTATTACCTGAAATTATTTCCGGGAATTTTAAACGAAGCGGTTGCAATGAGAGGCGTTCACGAAGATAATAGAATTACCAAAGTAGATTCGGGAAAAATAAAACCCGCTTCAACAAGGGTTTTGCTGTGGAAAGAAGTAAATAATTGGGTTGAAAACGAAAAAACAATTCCCGAAGATATTAAGCTTCACATCAAAAGAATGTATAGAAGCTGGGAAATTGCAAATGCTCCTTTCATGAAAAAATGGGGAATGATTCTGAAATATCTTTTCGTAGATTTTAAAAGTATCCGAAGCGGATTGTATAATATTAATTTCAGATAAAAGAAAATCTAAGTTTCTTTTTCATAATTTTCAAAACCTTTATTAAAGCATAGTTCAAATTCTTCTTTGCGGTTTTCGTCTTGAAAGAAAGTGATAAATCTCGGTGCTAAACTTTTTATATACGTTTCATCATCAATCCCGGAAATACTTGGGTGAAGCATAATTTCTACCGTATCGTAACTTTTGCTGTTTTTTAGAAAAGCAAACAAATTGTTTGGGTTGATTGCACAAGTATTGAGCATGCTATAAAAACCTATTTTTCCTTGATTTTTGTTGAATAGCGATAATGCTTTCAGCAGAATAAGTTTGATAATATTGCTTATTGTCGTTGTTTTTCCGTTGAATTTGAAACTCTCAAAAAAACTTTCATTGATTTCCCGAATTCTTCCGATGTTGTGTTTCAGAGCAAGTTTTCTCACGATTTTATTGATAGACGGAATGATGTGGATGTGCTCGTGTCCGTCAATATGAGAAATTTCTATGTGATGATTTTTCAGTTTCAGAAGTTGCTGTTCAATTTCATTTTCAATGGATTGCAAAATTTTTTTCGATTTTCTGAGGAAAAGCAATTTCAGAAAATCATTGTTCAACACTCCGTTTTTTGCCAGAAGATTACCTGCAGAAAGCGATTTTCCGCAGGTGAGATTTATATGCAGACCGACTTTCAGATTTCTGCATTGCGGAATAATATTTTGCACCGCATCATCGAAATATTCCGTATTTGCCATTAAACTTGCATGGCTAAGAAATCCCTCGTTATGAGCTTTCAGAATTGCCTGATTCACTCCTTTGGAAAATCCCAAATCGTCTGCATTGATGATGAGTTTACTTTTCATTTTTTACTGACAATTCTTTGAGATGAAATTTAGACTTTATATTCATTTCCTGATTGGTATCTTTTGCAGCATCTGCATCTATATAACCAACTCCGCTGTCGAGTAAAAACCGGCGGTTCATATTGAAAAAATCAAGTTCCGGAGAAAAATAATCGAATTGTTTGTCTAAGACAACTTTGTCTGATTTTAAACTTTTCGTCGAAATTTCTTCAAAAACACTTTCAGAATTTTTATTTGCTTTATAACAAATATAGCAACCTGCAGAAAAGAACATGACAAGGCAAAAAGATGAGAGCGAATACATTTGCAATTCTGTCTTTTTATACCGAATATTTTTAAGCAGTGAAAATACAATAAAACTAATGCAGATGAGCCATAAAGTATTGGTGAAAAACAAAAGCCGAAGTCCTCTTATCGGCGCATAAGCTACAATTGGCAGAGTAGATAATCCTATGACGAAAAACAGCAAAATTCTGATTTTATTTTCTATTTCTATTTGTATTTTTTTATAAAAGAAAATCATCAAAATGATAATAAGAACAACCACAAACAAAAGTTCTGCAAGATAATATCTGTACAGCAACAGAACTTCTTTAAACTGATTGATATATTCAACAATATGAAATGTCTGTTCTGTATTTGCCAAACGTTGATATCTTTCCGAATTTGCAGGTGCAAAATACAACAAAATGTACCCTGAAATTAACGACAAAAAATAGGTCATTATAATTTTAGGCGGCAGTTTTTTATGTTTCGTAACGGAGTATAAAATCCCCAATAAAGTAAACGCTATTAAAACAGGCGGAATGTGTTCATTTCCCATTCCCGTAAAAACTCCTAAAAGCGCAATGAGAAAAAGAAAGAGAGGCGATTTGCGATCTTTAAAAATAAAATTTCCGTAAACGAAATACTCCAACAGAATATAAATATACAGCAAATAAAACAGCATTATAAAAGTATAATTTCCGCTAAATGGAGTATACAGAAACATTTCGCCGAAAAATTTGCTGAAAAAAATAAAAACCGCGATGATAATGATGATTTTTTTTACGCTGCCTGAATCTCTGTAATCGGGTTTTTTTCTGAATATCAAAAGATAGAGCATATAGAAAAAACCATTAAACAAAATCACTGCGTAAATGATTTCAATAAATATATTTCTTGAAACAATATTAGTAACAAACTGCCCAATTCTCGGATTAATATACAAATAAGAATTGTAATATTCCCGAAATAATTGCCAAGAAGAAAGCCGGTCAAAATAATAAAACTCATCTCGTGTAACAGGATAATAAAACACGCAGAAAACAATTAATACATTGATTAAAAAGTAAATAATCTGCGGAATTTTATTTTTCATTTTTTAATCTTTTCGTTCGTATTGCAATAAACTTTCCGTAAATCACTGGTTATTTCAAAATTTCTATTTTATGAAAATACCGATACATTTTCCTTCAAAAGAAATAATCGTCGGTTTTATCCCGAATTTTTCACAAAAATCCTGAAATGCGGAATTGTCATTAATATCATCACTGATGAAAACGCCTGATTTTCTCAACTTTCCGTATAATTCCTGATACGCCCAAAACATTCCGTTGTACGCTTTGTCTGAATCGTAATGTACCACATCAAACTCATTGCTTTCTGCAAAAATCTTTGGCAAAGATTCTTTATCAGCGTGCCGGAAAAGTTTCCAGTTCTGCTTCAGATTTTCGGGAACAACACAACCCACAAATTTATCGCCGCCTTTTTCCAAATAAGGCATATCTGAACTGTACAAAATTCCCTGTCTTTTTTCTAGAGAAAGCAAAGCCGCCAAAGAAGACCAACCATAAGCAACTCCCGTTTCTGTCACTGCTTTTGCCTGTGCAAATTCACAAGCATAATAAATCAGTTCCAATGCTCCAGCTCCTCCCATTTTTATGGGACATTCTTGCTCTTTTGTTTTGGCTTCTTTCATTTCGGCAGGAAATAATTCTTCTAAAGATTTCATTTTCACTCCGAATAAATCCAAGATTGCCGTTTCTTGAGAAACAGCCATACTTTCTGCCCATCGATTGGTTTTTTCTTTCCCTTTGAAAGCACTTTTTCTGTAAAAAATATTTTTGATGATTTTCCGCCCCAGTTCAGGATACAAATCTGGTCTTTTTAAATAACCAAAAAAAGTTTTGAGAATTCTTGCTAATTCACTCACTGTATTCGTTTAATTCACAAAAATAAAGATTTTTATGATATATAATACATTTAAAAACTAAAACAATATCTTGCAATGCCAAATAAAGTATTTAATTTTGTTTAAAAATATCATAAAATGATACAAAAGTTAGCCAAAATATTAAGATATATTAACCGAAGCGCTTTACTGAACAGCTTGAAAAAATCGGGGCAAATTCATAATTCTCTTAAGATAGGTGATAATCACTGCTTTGAATTAAGCCCACGATTAAAAACTTTTATCATCAACCAAAATGTAAAGTTTTACAATGATGTAAACATTACAATCGGAAAAGATGCAGAATTGGAAATCGGAGAAAATACGACCGTCAATAAATACAGTTCTTTTGTTTCTTTGCATAAAATTAAAATCGGAAACAACTGCCTAATTGGGGAAAATGTGAAAATATATGACAACAACCACAAAATTGACGTCATCAACAACCGCAAAATTCCTCATCATAAAGAATTTAATACAGAACCTGTTTACATTGGCAATAACTGTTGGTTGGGAAGCAACGTTACCGTTCTGAAAGGTGTAACTATTGGAGATAACTCTATTATCGGTGCAGGTTGTACCATTTACAAAGACGTTCCCGAAAATACCACGGTAATCAACAAACAGGATTTAATTTTCAAACAGCATTAAATGAAATTTTCCGCACTCATTGCTCATTACAACAATAGTGAATATTTCCGCGATTGCTTAGAATATCTGAAAAAGCAAAGCTATCCCGATTGGGAAGCGGTGATTTTAGATGACGGTTCTTCGGAAAGCGAAAAAAATGCGGTGAAAAAACTAATTGAAAATGATTCTCGATTCAAGTTTTACGAAAACGAAAAAAACTCCGGAGTTGGCGTTACTAAAAGCAAACTTATAGAACTCGCAAGCGGAGAAATCTGTGGTTTTGTTGACCCCGATGATGCAATTCTTCCCACCGCAATAGAAAAAGCAGTCGCCGTTTTTGAAAAAGAAAAAAATACGGCACTCGTTTATTCTCAATGTATGATTTGTGATAGCAATTTGGAATCTATTACTCCTTTTAAATCTGCAATGCAGGTTCAGAACAGGGATTCTTATTTTTTCAATTATCCGGTGCAGATTGCCCATTTTGTTACCTTCAGAAAAAACATTTATGAAGAGACGGAAAAAATGAATTCCGAACTCAAAATTGCTGAAGATCAGGATTTATATTTAAAAATCTACGAAAAAGGAAATGTCCGTTTCATCAACGAAACCAATTATCTTTACCGCACTCATAACAAAGGAATTTCACAAAACGACAACAAAAAACAGTCTTATGAATTCTGGGGCGAAGTGATATATAATGCGATGAAAAGAAGAGGACTAACGAAAATTAACGGTAAAAAAATTCCTGAAAAATATACCGATTCCGAAGAAATTTTCAAATTACTGGAATATCAAAATTCAACATTTTTCAGAATCCAAAAAAAAATAAAGATTATCTTTCAACAAATTTTTTCCTGATGACGAATGAGAAAAAAATAAAAATTCTTTTCAGGCACCGCTCAATGGAAATGGGTGGTGTGGAAAAAGTGATGCTCAGTTTGATGCAAAATCTCAATCCCGAAAAATTTGATATTACGGTTTGTCTGAGTCTGAATCAGGGTGAGTTGAGAGATGATTTTCCCGCATATATCCGCAAGGTTTTTCTGGCAAAAGGAAAAGAAGATTTATCGCAAAATCCTCTTATTCAGAAAATACAATTGTTCAGCAGAAAAAGAAAATTAGAGCATCTGCGGAAAAACCCAGAAATCATCGATCAAAAATTTTTGAAAGAAAATTTCGACATCGAAATCGGAATGACCTATAATGATTTTGAATCGGTATTGAACTCATCGAACAAAAAATCAAAGAAAGTCGGTTGGTTTCACTCGGAAATTCAATTGCCAAAACTGCAACCTTTAGTTCCGAAAATCATTGAACATTTTCCGCAATTTGATACAATGGTTTATTGCTCACAACGAATTAAAGATTTAATGCATCAATACTATCCGGATTTGCAATATCCCGATGAACACGTGATTATCAATGCAATTCCTATTGATGAGATTAAAAGAAAATCTGAAATCAACACACAAGAGACAAAAATCAGGAACCAAGAACCGACTTTTGTTTCGATTGGGAGATTACACACCAGAAAAGGGTATCATAAATTGATTGAAGCACACCGAAAACTTCTTCACGACGGCTTTCTTCACCAAATCATTATTTTGGGAGATGGTGAAGAAAAAGAAAACCTGCAGCAGCAAATCAAAAATTCGGGCGTAGAAAAAACTTTTATTTTAGCCGGAAATCAAATGAATCCGTATCCGTATATCAAGCAAGCCGATTTTTTCATTTTACCTTCAGAATCAGAAGCGTGGCCATTAGTTATTGCAGAAGCATTAATCCTAAAAAAACCTATTATTGCAACCAATGTAGGTGATGTGGGAATGATGATTAAAAACGGCGAAACAGGAATTTTAATCAATTACAAAACCGAGGAAATGTATGAAGCGATGAAAGAATTTTTGACCAACGAAAATTTGGTTTCAGAGATAAAAGAAAATTTGAAAAACATTGAAAATGAATTTGATAACCAGAAAATTTTCAATGAAGTTGAAGAAATCTTACTTAAATTAGCAAAAAATAAATCATGATTTTTCTTTACCGTCTAATTCTTAAAATCCACACCTCCTACCAACAGATGATACAGAACGTTTATCTAAAAGTCTGCATAGCTAAAGGTTTAAAAGTAGGAAAAAATGTACGTTTTGTAGAAGTTCCTGAATTCGGTACCGAACCTTTTCTTATTGAAATTGGTGATGAAACCACGTTTTCAAACAATGTAAGATTCGTAAACCATGATGGTGGGCAAAATGCACTTCATTTTTTTGAAAAATACAAAGATGTAAGAACATTTGCTAGAATAAAAATCGGTAAACAATGCTTGATTGGAGCCGACACCATTATCATGCCTGGAGTAGAAATGCAGGATAATTGTGTGTTGGGAGCTGGTTCAATTCTTACCACTTCAATGCCGAGAGGAAGTGTTTTTGCAGGAGTTCCCGCAAAAATGATTTGCACGATTGAAGAATATGGAGATAAAGCACTAGAAAACAACGTGATATACCCAAGAGAATTAGAAAAAACTCGCCCAAAGTTAGATGAATATATTGCAAAAAATCTTCCCCACACTTATAAACCCGTGAAGAAATAAATGAAGCAGAAAAAAAAAATCCTCATCAGAATCGGTTCGCTTCGTCATGGTGGTGCAGAAAAAGTTTTGGTTACTTTTCTGAAAAATCTACCAAAAGATAAATATGAAATTGATTTGCTTCTCAATTTATATTCAGGGAAATATTTGTCTCAAATTCCGGATTGGATTAATGTTTTGTACCTCAACAAAGGTGAAATGATTACCACCAATCGTTTGCAAGATATTCCGAGAAAAGCATACAGAGTTATTTACCAAAAATTATTAAAAACCTTCCCCAAACTCTTGTACAAAGGAAAACTGAAAGCAAAAAAATATGACATTGAATTTGCCGCCATTCACGGTTTTCGGGACGAAATTTTAAATTCCCCCTTAAAATCTTCAAAAAAAATCATCTGGATTCATAATGATCTTCGTAAAACCGAGTTTCACAATTATACCGATGAAGAAATTAGAAAATTCTTTGGTTTCGATAAAATTTTAGTGATTTCAAAACAGATACAGGAAGATTTCGAAAATTTAGCTCAAAACGAAATTGAAAAAAATAAAATTGTAAGAATTTACAATCCTCTCGATACGGAAGAGATTTTAAGAAAGTCGGAAGATGGAAGATGGAAGATGGAAGACACCCAACATCCATCATCCTACACCCAACCTTTATTCATTTCCGTTGGAACGGTTTTTCCGCAGAAAGGTTTTGACCGTCTATTAAAGGTCCACAAAAAATTGTTAGATGAAAATTTTCAGCACAGAATTTTAATTATAGGCGATGGTTATGATTTTGAAAACATTAAAAATTTAAAATCAGAATTAGGCGTTGATGAAACCGCGACGATGCTTGGTTTTACCGACAATCCGTATCCGTATTTCAAAGCGGCAGATTTGTATGTTTTGAGTTCGAGATACGAAGGTTTTCCGACCGTTTTGTTTGAAGCCATTACGCTGAAGAAAAATATTATTGCTACTGATGTTTCCGGAGTTCGCGAGATGCTGAAAAACGGAAAACTCGGCTTGATTGTAGAAAATTCCGAAAAAGGAATTTATGAAGGAATGAAAAAAGCACTAACCAATCCCGAAAGTTTCAATGAATACTCCGAAAATCTGAAGGAATACGAAATGCCGTTTAATCTAGAAAATTCCGTATCTTCGATAATGAAAATTATAGATGAACTCTAAACCAATGAGCCACTCCACTATACAAAAAGATTTTTACCGAGAAAGCGGAAAATGGCTTTCTAAAACGAAAATATTAATGAAATGCATCAATCCGAATCTGCATTTCGTTTATCTTTTACGAAAAGCACAGCAACATAAAAAACGCTCTGTTTTAGGAATTTGGTGGCAATTGATTTTGCGACATTATCAGATAAAATATGGTTTTCAGATTTATCCCGAAACCGAAATTGGCGAAGGTTTTTATCTCGGACATTGGGGAAATTTAGTGATTAATCCAAAATCCAAAATCGGCAAAAACTGCAATATTGCTCAAGGTGTAACCATTGGTCAGCAAAACCGAGGGAAAAATGAGGGTTTTCCGGAAATCGGCGATGAAGTATGGGTTGGTCCAAATGCAGTGATTGTAGGAAATATCAAAATCGGGAACAATGTGCTCATCGCTCCAAATGCTTATGTGAATTGCGACGTTCCGTCAAACTCTGTAATAATGGGAAATCCGGCGGTAATTACCCCAAAAGAAAACGCTACATACGGTTATATTAACAATAAAGTTTAAAAATTTTTGTCAAGTTTTTGAACCTTGACAAAGTTGAATATTTGTGTCATGCAAGTCAACCGCAAAATCATTCATATTGATATGGACGCATTTTATGCCTCTGTAGAACAACGTGATAATCCCGAACTTCGCGGAAAACCCGTTTGTGTAGGCGGAGGAAAATACGGTGTGGTTGCAGCGGCAAGTTATGAAGCAAGAAAATTCGGAATTCGCTCTGCAATGCCGGGAAAAACAGCACTGGAAAAGTGTCCTGATTTAATTGTGTTGAAACCGAGATTTCAACAGTATAAAGTAGTATCGCAACAAATACGCAAAATCTTTCACGAATATACCGATTTGGTAGAACCGCTTTCTTTAGACGAAGCGTATCTTGATGTTACCAAAAATAAAAAAGAGATAGAATCTGCCAACGAAATCGCAAGAGAAATACGAAAGAGAATTTTTGAGGAAACCGGACTTACTGCTTCGGCAGGAATTTCCGTGAATAAATTTTTAGCCAAAATTGCTTCTGATTATAACAAACCAAACGGACAAAAAACAATTCACCCGACACAGATTATTGAGTTTATGGAAGAACTACCGATAGAAAAATTTCTCGGAATCGGGAAAGTAACGGCAAATAAAATGCACCAACTGCATATTTTCAAAGGAAAAGATTTAAAAGCAAAATCTCTCGGACAACTTACCGGATTATTCGGAAAATCCGGAATTTACTATTACCATGCAGTGAGGGGAATCCACAAAAGTGAAGTGAAACCAAACCGAATTCAAAAGAGTGTTGCCGTAGAAGAAACCTATTGGGAAAATCTTTTAGATGAAGAAGAGGTTTTCAAACAGCTGAAAATCATTTTAGAAGAATTAGCAGCACGACTGGTTCATAAAGACATCAAAGGAAAATCACTCACCTTGAAAATCAAATACAGGGATTTCTCGGTTTTCACACGCAGCAAAACGCAGGAAGTGTATTATGAACATGCCGAAGATTTCTATGAAACCGCACAAAATCTTTGGGAATTGCGACCATACAACAAACCAGTGAGATTGCTCGGTTTATCACTTTCTAACCTGAATACTGCCGAAAGCAAACATATCTCGGTACAGCTGAAAATTCCGTTTGAAAATTTTTATGAATAATATAAAATACTAATGAATAATACCGAAAAAATCCTGTTTAGAAAAGCTACACAAAATGATGTTGAAAGAATTTTTGAAATTCTGCAACAAGCCATTGTCAGAAGAAAAAATGATGGTTCTAATCAATGGCAAGATGGCTATCCGAATCGTGATACTGTACAAGCTGACCTTGAAAGGGAAATCGGTTTTGTTTTGACAGAGAATGATACTGTTGTTGCCTATTCTGCCGTTATTCTGAATGATGAACCTGCTTATGATAAAATCATAGGGAAATGGATTACCAATGGAAATTTCTATGTGGTGCACCGTGTTGCGGTTTCAGACGAAGTTGCAGGAAAAGGTTATGCCACAGAAATTTTCAGAAGGATTGAAAATCTGGCGATTCAACATAAAATATACAGTATAAAAGTGGACACCAATTTTGATAATCTTGCAATGCTGCACATCATCAAAAAACTTGGATTTATCAAATGCGGAAAGGTTGAATTTCGGGGAAGTGAACGATTGGCTTTTGAAAAGGTTTTATCACAGGAAGAAAAATTATAGTAAATTCTTTGAAAGAAAAATCCCGCCAAAAAAGGCGGGAAAATTTTTAATATATATTTTTTGAAAATTCAGGATTTTTCCTATCCTTTATCTAAAGTTGCAACCATAAATTCCCGATTCATTCTTGCAATCACTTCCAGAGAAATTCCTTTAGGACATTCTATCTCGCAAGCACCGGTATTGGAACAATTCCCGAAACCTTCTTCGTCCATTGCTTTTACCATGTTCAGCACTCTGCGTTTCGCTTCTACCCTTCCTTGAGGAAGCAGTGCATATTGCGAAACTTTAGCACCAACGAACAGCATTGCAGAGCCGTTTTTGCAGGTTGCAACACACGCTCCGCAACCGATACACGCCGCTGCATCCATCGCTTTGTCGGCATCTTCTTTAGGAACTAAAATTGCATTTGCATCTAAAGTATTTCCCGAAGTATTCACGGAAATAAATCCACCTGCAGCCATTACTCTGTCAAAAGCACTTCTGTCCACCACCAAATCTTTAATCACCGGAAAAGCAGCACTTCTCCATGGTTCTATGGTAATGGTTTCTCCGTCTTTGAACATTCTCATATGCAGCTGACAAGTGGTAATTCCTGTATCCGGTCCGTGAGGACGGCCGTTGATGTAGAGCGAACACATTCCGCAGATTCCTTCGCGGCAATCGTGATCAAACGCTACCGGTTCTTTCCCCTCGTTGATGAGGTTTTCATTCAAAATATCGAGCATCTCCAAAAATGAAGAATCTGTGGAAACATCTGAAATTTTATAGATTTCAAACTGTCCTTTTGTTTTATTGTTTTTCTGTCTCCATATTTTCAGAGTCAGATTCAATCCTTTTTTTGTACTCATTTTTTCTTTACTGTTTGGTGAGATTATTTACTCGGTTTATCGGCATTTTCAAATGCTTTGTCTGCAGATAATTTCAGGATTTTCTTTTCGCTTTCTTTGGGATTATTTTTCAGGTTATTGTATTTTTCCATTGCTTTCTGAATTGCTTCAGGTTTTGTTTCAGGTACTGCTGCTGCATCTGCTTTTCTCATATTTTTTACGGCTTTATGAAAATCCTTTCTGTCATCATAATTTGTTGGATCAAGAACTTTCATTGTAGCTCCTGCTAAAGCCGAACCAGCCATTCTTCCTGCAAAACCGCCGAAATGTCCTCCTGCCCAAGCTGCTGCTTTATCAGAGCTCAATGAAAAAACATATACTTTATTCGCCGCCAAATCTGCTTCTATGAAATTATTCGGGTTATCTGACCAAAACAAATGTTGTCCTGGTTCAAATTCTTGTACAACGTACTTATCTGATTTTACCAGAGTAATTCCTTTTTCTCCATCAAAAATGCTGTATCTTTCGTTTGCAGAATTGATGATGTAAACCAATGCTTTTCCTTCAGAAGGTTTTTCCATAGCTTGTTGGGAAAATACAGGTGTAACTCCCAAAAACAATACTACAAGTAGTAAAATTGTGTTTAATGTTTTCATAATGTTTAATGTTTTTTTTTATTTATAGCTTCTTGTTTTCACTTCAATATTTTCGTATATCAGTTCTTCTTTATGCATCACTTCCTGATTAATATCTATTCCTTGATATTCCCACACTGCGACATATTTGTAATTGATATCGTCTCTTTCCGCTTCTCCTTCCGGTGTTGCGTGATCCCAACGGAAATGTCCTCCGCAAGATTCTTTTCTGTTCAACGCATCTTTTGCCATGAGTTGTCCCAGTTCTAAAAAGTCTGCAACACGGAACGCTTTTTCCAATTCCATATTCATTCCGTTTGCTTCTCCCGGAACTTTTACATCCTGCCAAAATTCTGCTCTTACTTCTTCTATTTCTTTGATGGCTTCTTCCAATCCTTCCGGCGTTCTTCCCATTCCTACTTTATTCCACATAATATGTCCTAATTTTTTATGGAAATAATCTACGGAATGTTTACCGTTATTGGTCATAAAGAAATTTATTTTATCCTGAATTTCTTTTTCGGCATTTTCAAATTCCACGGTATCTGTAGAAATTGTTCCCGTTCTGATGTCTGCCGAAAGATAATCTGCAATGGTGTAAGGAAGCACGAAATATCCGTCGGCTAAACCTTGCATCAATGCAGATGCTCCCAATCTGTTTGCACCGTGGTCAGAGAAATTGGCTTCACCAATAACGAAACACCCCGGAATGGTTGATTGCAAATTATAATCTACCCAAACTCCGCCCATTGTGTAATGAACCGCTGGATAAATTTTCATTGGTGTTACATAAGGATTATCTGCCGTGATTTTTTCGTACATCTCGAAGAGATTTCCGTATTTTTCTTCTACCCACGCTTTTCCTAAATCATAAATTTGTTTTTCCGACGGATTATGAATGTTTTTTTCTAAAGCGGCTTCTTTTCCTTTTTTGGTAATCTCCGTAGAAAAATCAAGAAAAACACCTTCTTTGGTATCGTTGTTTTCTATTCCGAAACCTGCATCGCATCTTTCTTTCGCAGCTCTGGAAGCTACATCTCTCGGAACTAAATTTCCGAAAGCAGGGTATCTTCTTTCTAAATAATAATCGCGGTCTTCTTCTTTAATGTTTTCTGCTTTCAGTTTTCCTTCACGGATTGCAACAGCATCTTCCATTTTCTTAGGAACCCAAATTCTTCCGGAGTTTCTTAGAGATTCTGACATTAAAGTCAGTTTAGATTGTTGAGTTCCGTGTACTGGAATACAAGTCGGGTGAATCTGAACGTAACAAGGATTTGCAAAATACGCTCCTTTTTTGTGGATTTTCCAAGCAGCGGAAACATTACTTCCCATTGCATTGGTTGAGAGAAAATATACGTTTCCATAACCTCCGGAAGCAATTACGACCGCATGAGCCGAATGCCTTTCTATTTCTCCTGTTACCAAATTTCTTGCGATAATTCCTCTTGCTTTTCCGT
>CAZHFE010000016.1:32803-37905 GCA_964532055.1 uncultured Kaistella sp.
CTTTCTATTTCTCCTGTTACCAAATTTCTTGCGATAATTCCTCTTGCTTTTCCGTCAACAATCACCAAATCCATCATTTCGTGGCGGTTATACATTTTGATTCGTCCTTTACCTATTTGTCGGCTCATCGCAGAATATGCTCCTAATAATAATTGTTGCCCAGTTTGTCCTTTTGCATAAAAAGTTCTTTTTACCTGAACTCCACCGAAGGAACGGTTGTCTAATTGACCACCATATTCTCTACCGAAAGGAACACCTTGTGCGACACACTGGTCGATAATATTTGCAGAAACTTCTGCAAGTCGGTAAACATTGGCTTCTCTGGAACGATAATCTCCACCTTTGATAGTATCGTAGAATAATCTATATGTTGAATCTCCGTCTCCCTGATAATTTTTAGCGGCATTAATACCACCTTGTGCAGCAATAGAGTGTGCTCTTCTCGGTGAATCCTGATAACAAAACGCTTTCACATTATAACCTTGCTCTGCCAAAGTTGCAGCAGCAGAACCTCCCGCTAAACCCGTTCCTACAACAATAATATCAATTTTATCTCTGTTGTTTGGTGCAACAAGGTTCATGTGGTCTTTATGATTTTTCCATTTGTCTGCTAAAGAACCTGCAGGAATTTTTGAATCTAACTTACTCATATATTTTTTCTTTGAGAATAGGTTAATAATTAGTTATAAAGAAAGTGCTGCTCCCGAAAAATGATGGAACAATGCAATAAGGATAAATCCTAAAGGAATAAGAATGGAATACCATTTTCCTAAAGCTTTAATCACCGGTGTATATTTCGGATGTCTTGCTCCTATGGATTGAAAAGAAGACTGAAAACCGTGTGCCAAATGCAATCCCAGTAATATAAAGGAAATCACATAAAGAACAACGCGCCACATATTGTCAAATTTTTCGTGAAGTTCTATCCAGAATCTCATAGGCAAATCATTCGGGTTTCCTTCTCCCGAAATATATTTGTGGTTTATTTCCGGCCACCAAAAATCATAGAGATGCAGTGCGAGAAAAGCCAAAATCACCGCACCGGAAATAATCATATTTCTGGACATCCAAGTTGAATTTGCAGCCGCTCCGTTTTCCGAATATTTTACAGGTCTTGCTTTGTTGTTCCTGATTTCCAGAACGAAACCCATTACAAAATGGAAAATCACTGCAAATCCGAGAACCGGCTGCATCAAATACTGAACTGCGGGATTATAACCCATGAAATGAGATGCATTGTTGAACACATCTATACTGAAAACCGAGAGCGCATTAACCGATAGGTGAATCACAAGGAAAATGAGCAAAAACATTGCAGATAATGCCATTGCGTATTTTCTACCAATCGTAGAACTCGTTAAACCTGCCATATAATTTAATGTTTAATTTGAATTTTCACAAAGTTAAAAAAATGTTAAGCTACAAAAACGTGAGAAAAGTCAGAATTTTGTAGTTTGTAATTTTTCTAAATAAGATATTTTTTACTTAAAGATAAATTTTTAACTTATTTCAAGGGATAATTTTTCCCATCGATTTCTATGCTTTCAACATCTTTGGAAATTCGTTTTATTTCAAAATCTTTAGTCCTTCTTGATGTTAAATACGGTTCTATCAAATAAATTTGCAACTTTTCGATTTGGGTTTTTTCGGGAATTAAGAACTGAACTTTGCCTTTGTTTTTTACGGAAACAATTTTTTCTTTGAAAAACCGATGTGACAAAACTTCATCAGTTTTTCCTGCCATGAAATTTAACATCATTCTTAATGCAATAAAAGTCAGCAAAAAATAAACGACCTTAGAAATATTTTTGACATCGGGTTTTATCACCACAAATCTCAAAAAATAAATGATAATCATCAAAACCAGCATTTCTAAAAGTGTCATAGGAATCATTTTATAGAAAACCGAATCTACTTCCGCAAAAAAATGAATGAGATTTAAAACAATCGTTACACAGAAATCATAAAGCCAATTCAGCCATGAAACATCAACCGAAATCGAGCTAAAAAAAGTCATTGCCAAAGAAAAAATAATGATGACTTCCGAAATCGGAATTACCACCAGATTTGCCGGAATAGAAATCAGAGACCATTGATGAAAATAAAAAATCACCAGCGGAAGTGTTGCAATTTGTGCCGCAATACTCACCGAAACAACATTCAGTATAAAATTCTGAAAATTGTTTTTCGCTTTCGGTAGGTATTCCAAAATCGGCTGATTGAGCCAGAAAATCCCGAAAACCGCCACAAAACTCAACTGAAATCCGACATCAAAAAGCTGATTGCTGTCTGCAATTAAAATGACAAAAGCAGCAACCGCCATAGAATGCAGCAAATCAGTTTTGCGTTGTAATAAGACAGCAGGTAATCATGATGCAGCTTCTCACGACCGAACTTCCATAATCGATGAAAACCGCAAAAGACCATATTATGACTAAAGAAATGATGATTTTCAGCATGCGTAATTTCGGCGGAAAAATCGGGTTTAAAACCAACAGAATCAGCCAAAAAATAATTGCCATGTGAGAACCGGAAATCGCCAAAACATGCATTAAACCTGATTTCGAAAAATCCTGCACTACTCCTCTGTCTGTTTCGGTGCGGTCTGCAAGAATAATTCCTTTGGTAAATTCACGGGTAGATTTGCTCAGATTTGCGTGGTCTATTTTTTCTAAAGTTTCGAGCCGTTTCTGCCTGATTTTTTCGGCAAAAGTCAAATCATTTCGCACTGCTTTTTGATAAGAATTTGGCAGATAACTTTGGAAATAAATTCCCTTTTTCGAAAGATATTTCGCATAATCAAACTGGAAATCATAATCAGGTTTTTCCATTTTATTGATATAAGTGTTTGCTTTGTAATAATGCAAAAAATCTAATTCTTTCTCATCTCTCGGAACAGACAAAACACTCTGAAAAAGTTCGCTATCTTTCCATGCAGAAATTTCATAGCGGCGGTTTTTCTCGTTGGAATTCAGCTTTTTGTTGAGTTTGAAAATAATATTTTCTTTTTCGTTCAGGTGCGGAAGATTCGGTTTCCGGGAATGAAGGAAATGTGCAAAAATCCCCAAAAAGAAAAACAGAAAAAACAAAGAAAAATTCCGAAAACGATGAATGTAAAAATTTTTCACAAAAAACGAAAACGTTAATAAAAAACTGATAATCAGTAAAATGTAAATGATTTTTTGACCGATAAAAAAATGATCCTGCAAGAAAATTCCCAGAATAAAACAAACGCACAGAATGAGTAAGGGTTGTTTTTGCAAGTAATAGTTATTTGGTTTTCAAGCAAATATAACTAATTTCCTTTTAAGTTTACAATAATTTCTGCTGCATTTTCGCTCGCTCCTTTTCCGCCGAGTATTTCCCTAAGTTCTGAATAATCTGCAAGAATTTTGCTTCGATTTTCGCCTAAAATTAAGTGTAATTCTTTAACTAAATTTTCTGTATTTAATTCATTCTGAATCAATTCTTTAACCACTTCTTTATCCATAATCAAATTAACCAGAGAAATATATTTAATGTTTTTAATCAGTCGTTTTCCGATTTCGTAAGAAATACGGCTTCCTTTGTAGCAAACCACTTCGGGAATTTTGAGAAGTGCGGTTTCTAAAGTTGCCGTTCCGGAAGTTACGAGAGCCGCTTCCGAACATTGCAATAAATCATAAGTTTTGTTAGAAACGAAATGCACATCGTTATCTGTAAATTTTTTATAAAAATCTTTTGGCAAACTTGGCACACCTGCAATGACAAACTGATAATCAGTAAAATACGGACGAACAGAAAGCATCAATTCCAACATTTTTTCGACTTCCTGTTTTCTTGAACCGGGTAAAAGTGCGATGATTTTTTTTTCGTTCAAATGATTTTCTTCTTTAAATTTCTGAACGTCAATTGGTGGCAAATCTGAAATCGCATCTAATAAAGGATGTCCTACAAAATGTGCATCAACATTATGTTTTTTATAAAAATCTTTCTCGAAAGGAAGAATCACAAGCATTTCATCCACATATTTTTTAATGGTTTCTACGCGACCTTCTTTCCATGCCCAAAGTTGCGGTGAAATGTAATATATTACTTTAATTCCCAAGAGTTTAGCAAACTTTGCAATCCGCAGATTAAAACCTGGATAATCTACCAAAATCAAAACATCGGGTTTATAATTTTCAATATCTTTTTTGCAGAATTTAATATTATTAAGAATCGTTCCGAGATTTTGCACCACTTCCAAAAATCCCATAAACGCTAAATCTTTGTAGTGTTTTACAGCACTTTTGCCCACAGCTTCTGCCATCAAATCTCCGCCCCAAAAACGAAATTCGGCGTTGGAATCTTTTTGTTGAATGGCTTTCATTAGATTGCTTCCGTGCAAATCTCCCGATGCTTCTCCTGCGATGATGTAGTATTTCAAAATAAATTTGAGATTTAAAAATTTAATTTTTCGGGATTTCGGTTTCCATCCCAAATTTTCAAAATAACGATTTCTGTTGTTTTTATTTCGTAAAAAATAAGATAATCACGAACCAACAAATGCCGAAAATCATAGTCAGAAATAATACCAATTCCGGGGTTATATTTCAGAAAATTACGGCTTCTAAAAATTCTTTATAAAGTTTTTTGCTGAATATTTTCGACTTGTTGCGCTGATTCCAATAATCAAAAATACCAGTTCTGTTTTTGATGGCATTTTTTGTCCAGGTTACTTTTCGTTCAGCCATTTTTCAAAATCTTTTTCGGCTTCTTCCTCCGTGAGATATTCTCCTTTTTTATATTGTTCGCAAGATTCCATAAGTGATGGAAGTAGTTCTTCAGGGATTTTATACACTTTTTCGTCTAACAGTTTTTCGATTTTTTCCAATGTTGATTCATCAGAAACATCAATTCTGTCTTTAATTATTTTTTTACGTTCGAGTGTTGTCATCATTTTTCAGTTTTAATAAAGATTTTAAACTAAATTTGTTCTTTCAAAGATAACAAAAAAATGCAAGAAGATTTTGAAATAAAAAACAAAGTTGCAGAAAGTGGATTAGTCAATTTCGATATTTCTGATCTTGTTCCGAAAGGAAAAAGAATCGGGATTGATTTGAAAGATTTTCTTTGGGAAG